>DASYTB010000393.1:0-3092 GCA_036002705.1 Verrucomicrobiia bacterium | reverse complement strand
CCACGCGCTTGAATTCACTGCTAAGGACGGCATATAGTAATAATAGGGAGTCGAAGAAGCAACATCACAAATGCGGTCATGGTCGCTGAACGCGAGCGGTGGTGTAGCCGTTGGGTTAATCGCAAGCTTCAGCCACTGAATCGCGGAACGATCCCTTGTCGATCCGGTCTGTGTTCCGCCGTAATCTTTATCTGTGCCGTCCACTCCGCCGTGCTGACAGGTCCAGAGATATGTTTGTGTTCCTATCGTTCGAACCATCGCCATGTAGAAGCGACTGCCCGTAAAGAGAGAAATATTGTTCGTTATCCCAGCCTGCGGCGCGAATTTCGTGGCATCGTCCAAGTCAAAATAGTCTTAAAAATGCAAAGGCTGCTCGGGTAATTTTCCGGCAATTTTAAAAAAAAGCGGGCCAGTTCCTTTCCTCGGCGGCGGCGGCCTGAGCCAAATATTTCCGTTTAATTCCTTCAGAATCAGCCGATAAGGAAACAAACGGGTATGGCGAGTGCGTTGACTCCGAACGAAGAGGCTCAATTGTTGCAAACAATTGAGATGTTTGAGGTTATAACGCATTCTCAACCGATGGACTGCCAGTCCCTGGAGATCCTGAAGGAGGCTTATTCCAAGCTCGGGCGGGAAGGGGATGTGGTGAACACGGCCAAACGGATCGCTCAGGCCTACGTCCAATTGGGGCAGCTTTCTTCGGCCATCCTCGAATACGAAAGTGTTTTGCAGCGCAGCCCGGATGATCCGGATGTTCAAAAAGCCCTTTCGGAAATCGAAAATAAGGCCAATAGTTTCTCGACCCCCGCCGTTTCGACGGATCCCGATTTTCTCGAAAAGCAGAGCGCGGCCGCAGCTCTCAAAAAGGCCGCCGAAGCCAGCGCGGCGCTCCCTGCCGATCTCGATGACGGCAAACAGGGAATGCACAAGATTCTGGTCGAAAGCAAACTGATCACCTTGGCCGATTTCGAGCAGTTCTGGCCGAAGCCGAGCACGCAGACCCCCTTGCGCCACCCCGCCGAGCCATTTATCCAGACGCTTTCCGATCGCCAGGTTCTGCCCGTGGATAAATCGCTCAAAGCTCTTTGTGAAAAGGCGCGCATCGCCTTTTTGCCGATGGACCGTTATGACGTGGACGTGGAGTTCGCGCGCACCTTTCCCCGTGAAAGCTGCCTGCGCTGGTGCGTGTTGCCCTTTGATCGGATGAGCAAATCAATTCTCGTCGCGACCGCCAACCCGTATAATAAACAGGCGGCTTATGAAATAGAGAACCATTCGAAGGCGCGGGTCATCTGGTACATTTCGCCGCCCGGTGAACTCGTCAAGGTGCTGAAGAAGATTTTTCGATAATTCCCCATGCCGCCGGTCAAAACATTTGGAGAACGCATCGCCGACGCGCTCGTCGAGGATGGCCTGCTCACGCAAAAGCAGGTCGAGGAATTGCTCGACCAGCAGAAAAAGCAAGGCACGCGACTGCTCAAGCTGCTCGTTGAAAAGAGCTATATCAATGAGCTGGACATGGTCGTCTCGATGGGGCGCGTCCTGAACACGCCGCCAGTCAATCTCGCCCGCATTTCCATTCCGCAGGATATCGCCACGCTGCTGCCGAAGGAGGTGGCGCATAATCACAAGGTCGTGCCCGTTTCCCGCCTGGATAACCGCCTCTACCTCGCGATGGCCGACCCGCTCAACGTCCTCGCGCTCGACGACGTTAAGCGGATCACCAAGCTGGAAATCTCGCCCATGATTGCCTCCGAGCGGGCCATCGTCGAGAAGTTGAACAATCTCGAGACCCGCACCAGCAGCATGGAGGAGATCATCGAGGCCCAGAAACAGGCGGACCTCGAAGCGGACGCGGACAAGATCGAGCAGGTCAACGAGATCAGTGATGATCTCACCGAGCAGCAAATCGCGGAGTCCACCCAGGAAGCGCCTGTGATTAAGCTGGCTAACCTCATTCTGGTCCAGGCCGTCAAAGACCGCGCGAGCGATATTCATATCGAACCTTTCGAGCGAACCGTTCGTTTGCGCTACCGCATCGATGGTTCGCTCATGGATGCGACGCCCCCGCCGAAAAACATGCAGGTGCCGCTCATGTCGCGGTTGAAGATCATGAGCAACCTCAATATCGCCGAGCGCCGGCTGCCGCAGGACGGCCGAATGCGGATCAAAGTCGCCGGCAAAGATATTGATCTTCGCGTTTCGTTTCTCCCCACCGTTCACGGTGAAAAATGCGTGCTCCGTGTTTTGGATAAGTCGAACCTTTCCGCGAGCATCGAAAAGCTCGGGATGGACCCCGAAACGTTCCGCCGGTTCAAGGCGGCGGTCGATGCGCCGCATGGGCTTCTCCTTGTCACGGGCCCGACCGGTTCCGGCAAAACGACGACTCTTTATTCCGCGCTCAACGAACTGAACAATCCCGATTACAACATCGTCACGGTTGAAGATCCGGTTGAATTCCAGATTCCGGGAATTAATCAGGTCCCGGTCAATAAAGACATCGGCTTGACCTTTGCCGGCGCGTTGCGCTCGATCCTCCGCCAGGACCCGGATATCTGCATGATTGGTGAAATTCGAGACTCCGAAACCGCCGAGATCGCGGTTGAAGCTGCGCTGACCGGCCACCAGGTCTTGAGCACGATGCACTGTAACGATGCCCCGGGCGCCATCGCGCGTCTCGACGATATGGGCATTGCACCGTTTCTTATTTCTTCTTCTGTAATTCTCGCTTGCGCTCAGCGCCTCATGCGGCGTATCTGCCCCATGTGCAAAGAGCCGGTCACATACCCGACGCGCATGTTCGACGATCTGGGAATTGATCATCGCTTCTTTGCCGGGGCCACTCTCCATCGAGGCCGTGGCTGCGAACGCTGCAAAAATACCGGCTACGCGGGCCGATCCGCGATTATCGAAGTCATGACGATTACAGATGAGATTCGCAAAATGGTCATTGAGCGCAAAAGCGCGATGGAACTCGCCAAGCTCGCCATCGCCCAGGGAATGAAAACTCTCCGCATGGTCGCGCTCGACAAGGTCAAAGAGGGCGTTTCGACCCTCGAGCAGGTTCTCGTCCTCACGTCCAATCACTAGGG
>DASYTB010000392.1:0-3303 GCA_036002705.1 Verrucomicrobiia bacterium | reverse complement strand
ACATGAGATCTGATTTCAATAAGGCCGCACCTTGCAATGGTTCGTCCGCGAAAGCGAACGAGCAAACGGCAAATAACAGTCCCAGGAAGCGCGTTGTCATTTTTGCCGCCTCACGCTGGAGGTTTTCGACACGCGCGAGGCACGCCTTTACCGGGGTGTGCGCGATCACCTGGGCAATAACGTCCACTGGGAGGTCTTCCGGTCTTCTTAAAGCGGACACACTATCCACCGGGGTACCACCGCGGCGAAGCGGGGTTGTGGCAGTTCGCCGTTTCTCAGGCAGGGATTGGACGTATTCGTCAACGCTTCGGAAGGCAGTTCGCATAGGCCCATTTTAAAATGAAGGTTAGCGACTGCTTCCGAAGGAGTCACGTTTGTTCGTCCCATGATTAACCCTGAGTCAAAAATTCACGCATTTCGTCCCAGGAAGCCTGCTCCCCGTCGCCGCTCTGTCGCTTTTACATTTTGCTCAGCCAAATTTGCCCAATCAACCCCCCTCAGATACCGAAAAACGCCACGGCGTACCTATGAATACGTTATGACAACACGTCATTACTTTTGGGCCATAAGAACGTAAGTAACTGAAGGTAAGGCTGGTGGAGCCGAGGGGATTCGAACCCCTGACCCCCACAATGCCATTGTGGTGCTCTACCAACTGAGCTACGACCCCCAGCAAGAAGGCAGAAATCTATGGGGGAACTCCGGAAAGTCAAACAGTTTGGCTATTTGACCACGAGTGCGAATTTCAGCCGCTGCGACGACGCTAATCCAACCGCCGAAACCTGATCTCTGGATTAATGGTTCAGTTGGAATTCGGCGCTGGCCAGCAGCGTCCAGAGCAGGTTTTTAACGGCTTCCTCGGGCGGAGCGGAGAGGAGTAATGGTTTTAATTGTTCGGCTTCTTCGCGGTCCGGCTCGCGGCCAAGCACAATGCCAAAGGCTTTTTCGATCCGCGCCTGGGCAGAGCTCAGCGCCAGCAACTGTGCAGCGGTGCTATCACCGTGCGGTTTGAGCAAAGCATCCAGCTTTGGCGAGTTGGACCAAAAAAGCGCTTGTTCGAGCGTGGGATTGTAAACGACCGGCATGAAATCGGGAAAGGTCTTCACGAAGAGACGACGCAACTCTTCTCGGTCAGGCACGCCTTCGCTTTCTTTCAGTGGGTAATGCCCCGTGGCGACCAGAACCGACTCCAAGAGCTGCTCGGCCGAAAGCGGCTTGTCCAGAGCCCGCGCGAAGGAATTCGCGGGCGGTGGTGCGCGCCCCGGTGTTTTCGAATTTGGCTGATACGCGCGCGAAAGGACAATGCCTCGAATAAGCCGCTTCACATCGTAACCGCTCCGCTCAAAATTTTCGGAGAGCCACTCCAGAAGGATTGGATGGCTGGAGCGATGACGGGAGTCAATCTGATCCGGTGGATTGACAATCCCCTGCCCCATCAGAATCGCCCAAATCCTATTCACAAACGAGCGGGCCAGAAGAGGATTCTCCTCGGTCACAGCCGAGGCCAACGCTTCGCGCCGGGAGAATTTTGGCTGAGCGGGCGCAATGGCCTTTTCTTTCTCCTTCGGCGGAGGAACCAGATAAAGCGCCGGACTATCATCTTCCTTTTCGTTTTCGCCGGGCCGCTTCTCGTCGATCACTCTGCCGTTGAGGAAAGCGAGAATCGCAGGCTGCGATTCCTTTTTCAGATTCGCGAATTGCACGAAACCGCCAACGGCGGATTCCGCCAGGCCAATTCCCGAGGAAGTCTCGACGTTTTTGCTGCGGTTGAAGGCCGCGACAAGGCCCCAGTAGTGCCGCTGCTCGATTTCCCAGGCGAGCGGATGATTATGGCACTGCGCGCAGTTGATCTCGACGCCAAAAGCAATCGGCGCCATGGCCTCGGCCATCGCCTGAAAATTGTTCCGGCGCTCGTAGAGGAACTGGGATGCGCCGCGCATCGGCGCGTTGGTCGCTCGCGCCAAAATGATATCCTGAACGACATCACTCCAGGGAAGGTTGGTCCGAAAAGCATATTCCAGAAACTCGTACCAGCCGTTGCCGCGCCGCGCGCCTTCGCTGTTCCTTTTCGGACGGCCCATCAGGACAACGTCGAACACCTCCCGCATATGACGCGGATAATCAGCGGACTCCAGCAGGGAATTGACCAGATGCTCGCGCTTTTTCGGCTCGCCGTTCGTAATAAAGCTCTCCAGCTCGGCAGGTGTTGGAATTCGTCCCGCCAAATCGAGATAAACCCGCCGGACGAAGGCACGGTCATTGCTCAGCGAGGCCGGCTTGATGTTTCGTTCGTCCCAATCGGCCTGGAGAATAGCATCAATAGCCTCGCTGACAGGCATTGCCTGCGGCGGAGCGGCCCGCTGTTTTTGCGACTGGCGCAATTCAGCGATGTACTGCGGAACCCAGCCAATATTCGTGGACGCGCTGGAGGCTTCCGGCGCGATTGGAAGCATCTGCACCCAGTCGCGAAAAACCGCTATTTCTTCCTTCGAAAGTTGCTTCTTGCCTTCCGGCGGCATGTGCGGATCGGAATCGGCGGCGACATATTGGATCATACGGCTCTCTTCCGGCTTGGCTGGAATCAAGGCCGGGCCGTGTTCTCCACCGCGCAGAATCGTTTCGAGGGAGCGTAGGTCAAGCTCCCCCTTTTGCCGCACTCCGGCGTGACATTTCCAGCAATAGCGGTCCAACAACGGAGCGACGCGAGCATCCCAAACTTCATCAACTGACGCCGCGAACGCCGCGCGGAACGCGCACCAGACAGCACAGAAAATCAGCGGGAATATAGTCGCCGGTCTCATCAATGAAATTCCGAGGCCATTCTATACGCGAGCTTACGAGGCGTAAAGAACTCTGCCGGAAATTCCCGCGAGTCTGCCCTCTATCAGCAGGCCGCTCAGCTTGGAGTGCGTCCGCTCGCGCCGCTTTGGATTCTCCTTACCGCAGCAGATTGAGCCCAGCGCACGCACTCCAAAATGGAATTGCCGCCGAACTTCCGGGAAGGTTACAGCTCCGCCTTGATCCTGCGGAGCAGGTCGTTGTACTCCTCGACCGGCGGAAATTGCGGGAACTGCTGTTGAATAGCTTTGGGAGCGCGAAAGAGAAAACCAGCGTTCGCGGCGGCGAGCATGGCGGTGTCATTGAAGGAATCACCCGCCGAAATGACATTATAATTCAATGCACGCAGCGCTTTGACCGTTTCTCGCTTCTGCTCGGCGATCCGCAGTTTGTAGTTTGCCACCTTTCCATTCTCGATGACCAGGCGGTGGCAAAGCAGCGTCGGCCATCCAAGCTGCTTCATGA
>DASYTB010000391.1:0-13100 GCA_036002705.1 Verrucomicrobiia bacterium | reverse complement strand
CCTGAAGACCACAAGCGCTACGAAACCGATCCCTCCTACTTCGCCGAGATTTACATCATGAACGCCGATGGCTCCGGGCAAAAACGGCTCACCTTTAATCCCGGCTACGATGGCGGACCCTTCTTCATGCCGGACGGCCAGCGTATCATCTGGCGTCGCTTCGAAACCAACGGCGTCATCGCCGATGTCTTCACCATGAATCTCGACGGCACCGGCGTTCATCGGGTGACCCATTTCCAATCCATGTCTTGGGCCCCCTATCCGCATCCGTCCGGCAAATACATCATTTTCACTTCGAACAAACATGGTTTCGAAAATTTCGAACTCTTCCTCGTCGATACTGAAGGCCGTCACGAACCGGTCCGCGTCACCTACAGCGATGATTTCGACGGCCTGCCCGTCTTCTCGCCCGACGGCAAAAAACTCTGCTGGACCTCCAACCGCAAAGGCAAACCCTCCCAGCTTTTCCTCGCCGATTGGAATGATGCCGCCGCCCTTGCCGCCTTAGAAGCATCGCCCTTGGCTCTGGGTGGCACACGCGTCTCGCGTGCCTCGTTCGGCGTCCCGCCGAGCGAGGCCGAGTCGGTCGCGAAGACGCGCACGCCCTCCAACGAAAACTCTCTCTCCCCCGAAATCCGCGCCGAAGACGCCAGGGCCCACGTCTATTATCTCGCCTCCGACGCGCTCGAAGGCCGCCAAACCGGCGAACCCGGCGCGCGCAAAGCTGCCGACTACCTCGCCACCGAACTGGAACAATTCGGAGTCGAACCGTTGTCACGTTGGGTAGGACAGGCGCCCCGCCTGTCCCCTTCCGGCGCCGCGCCGGAAGGAATCCCCTCCCCGTACTTTGAGCCATTCACCTTCACCGCCGGCACTCTCATCGACAAAGCCCAAACGACATTTACCGTCACCTATCCGCCAACCCCTTTGGCTGGGAGAATGACGCAATTTGATCTCGACCAGGACTTCCGTCCCCTCGCCTTCAGCTCCAACGGCAAGTTTGACGGCCAGGTTGTTTTCGCCGGCTACGGCCTCTCTGTCCCAGGCACGGGACTGGAAGCCTACGATTCCTACGCTGGCCTGAACGTCAGCAACAAAATCGCCCTCGTCCTCCGCTACGTGCCCGAAGGAGTCGATCCCAAACGACGCGCCGAATTGAACCGCTACGCCGCGCCCCGTTACAAAGCCATGATCGCGCGCGAGCACGGCGCGAAAGCCATTCTCATCGTCTCCGGTCCAAACTCACCCACCGCCGGCGAACTCATTCCCCTCAGCTCCGATGGCGCCCTCGCCGGCTCCGAAATTCTCGCCGCCTCAATCAGCACCAATATCGCCGACCATTTCCTTGCCGCTTCCGGAAAAAAACTCAAAGACCTTCAAACTGCACTGGACACGGAAAATCCTCACGCCGAAAAAGACGTCGATCTCACAAATATGACCGTTCACCTGCGCTTTGATCTTGAGCGTCAAAAGAAAACGGACGAAAACGTCATCGGCGTAATTCCGGGCACTTCGAATGAATACGTCATGCTCGGCGCGCACTACGATCACCTCGGCTACGGCGAATCCGGCGACTCCCGCCAGCACGCCAGCGAGCAACACCAAATCCACAACGGCGCGGACGACAATGCCTCGGGAGTCTCCGCCGTCCTCGAACTCGCCGCTAACTTCGCCACGCAATTCAAGGAATCGAAACCGAAACGCGGCGTCATCTTCGCCCTCTGGTCCGGCGAAGAAATGGGCCTGCTCGGCTCCGCCCATTTCACCGAGCACCCGCCCATTCCACTGCGCGACATCGTCGCTTACCTCAACTTCGATATGGTCGGACGCCTCCGCGAGAATAAGCTCATCCTGCAAGGCGCTGGCTCATCCACCTCCTGGCGAAAAGAAATCGAAAAGCGTAACATCCCGGCCGGCTTTGATCTTACCGTGCAAAGCGATCCTTATCTCCCGACCGACACCACCTCGTTTTATCCGAAAGGCATTCCCGTGCTCGCCTTCTTCACCGGCAGTCACGACGATTACCATCGTCCGAGCGACGACGCGGACAAGATTAATTACGAAGGCATCGAGCGCATCACCAAATTCGCGCGCTCAATTGTCCAGGACCTGATCACCTCGGATTCGCGCCCAAACTACGAAAAAGTGAAAAGCTCCAGCTCCGGCGGTGACCGCGACGCCTTGCGCGTTTATCTCGGCACGATTCCCGATTACGCAACGGAAGTGAAGGGAGTAAAGCTCTCCGGCGTCCGCGGTGGCAGCCCCGCCGAAAAAGGCGGCCTTCAAGGCGGCGACATCATCATCGAATTCGCCGGCCAGAAAATCGCTAATATTTACGACTACACCTACGCTCTCGACGCCGCCAAAATCGGCCAACCACTGAAAATCAAGGTCCTTCGCGATAACAAACCCCTCGAATTGACCGTCACTCCCGAAGCGCGCAAATAGAGCGACACTCGTCCCAATCCGGTTTTCCCTGATTTTAGCGCGCTGGCTTGCATTGCCTATTGCATCATGGCACTCTCGCCGACAGTTCGAATTGTGGCGAGGAGGGTAAAGAACCATGAACATCAGAGAGAAGGGCCAGCCTGTTATTCTTTTAGCCGAAGATTCGGAGGATGACGCCTATTTTTTTGAACGCGCTTTGCGAAAAGCCTGGGTTGGCTGCTCCCTTTTGCGGGCAGTGAACGGGAAGCAGGCCATTGAGATTTTGGGCTCCAGCACGGGGTCCGCCCGTCCTTCGCCCTGTTTGATCTTTCTCGATTTGAAAATGCCGGTCATGAGCGGCTTCGACGTTTTGGAATGGCTGAGGTTTTCGGGTTTGGATCCCGTTCCGAAGGTCATTGTTCTCAGCGGTTCGAACGACGAAGATGACCGGGCTCGCGCCTTGAGCCTTGGCGCCGCTGAATATCTGGTCAAGCCGATCACCGCCGACAATCTGCGAGAGCTCATCCAGGAAGATCTGATTTTGGCCGGGTCGGCACAAGGGATACAGGCGACAAAGGCGAAAGCGAGGGCTGCCCTTTGAGCCCGGATTTCTCGCCAGAGCTGCAGCGTGAATTACTGGATGACTTTTTCACCGAGTGTGATGAGCACCTCGCGCACATCCGCGAGGCCCTGGTTCTCCTCGAACCTTCCATCGGCAAGGCCCAGGCGGATGGAACAGTGCTCGAAGACTTGTTCCGCAATTTTCATTCGTTCAAAGGAATCTCCGCGATCGTTGGCTTGCGCGCGGCCGAAGAACTCGCGCACGTCACGGAGGATTATCTGCGCGAACTGACGCGCGGCTCGGTGACTCTTAGCGCCCACGGCGTGGAATTATTAATGCAGGCCACGCAGCGGCTCGAACAGATTGCCGCCGCTTTTCGCGCCGAGCGTCCCTTGCCTTCTGCCGAGACGCTGCAGACACTGATGAGCGAACTGCTGCATGCCTCCGGCCGAACAAAAAACCAAAATGATGCGAGCGCTGCATCAGCCGCTTCCACCACTTCCACAGCTTCGCCAGCCGGGCCGGCCATCGAGAATGCGCAGGCGCGAGGGCTGCTTCTTTGGAAATTCACGTTTGTTCCTTCGAAGCCGCTGGACGAAAAGGGCGTCAATATTAATTCCGTCCGGGCGCGCCTTTCGGACAAGGGTGAGATCCTGCAGGCTACTCCCCGGGTCCGTGGAGAAGGGGCGGTGGCCTTTGAGTTTCTCGTGGGCATGAAAGAGACGCCGGCGGATATCGCTTTTTGGGAATCCGACGGCATTACCGCGGAATTGCTGGAACAACGCGGCCCAAGCGCGCTAGCCGCGAAAGAGCTGGCCCCTGCTTCGAAGGAGCTTCCCTTTCCCCAGGAGCACAATCCGTTCATCGCCCCGTCGCATGTGGTCCGCGTGGATCTCCCGCGGTTGGATGAGTTAATGCGGATCGTGGGAGAAATGGTCATCAAACGTTCCCGTTTCGAAGAGGAACTGAGCCGCATTTCCCGAAAAGGGGAAACAGTGGACGTGGGAGCGCTGCGGGAGGTTAATACCGGCTTGAACCGTTCCCTGCGCGAACTGCGCGAAGGCATTATGCGAGTCCGCATGGTGCCGGTCGCGGAGATTTTCGCCCGGATGCCCTTTGTGGTGCGAGACCTGGCGCGCGAAAACCATAAGAAGGCCCGCTTGAAGATGGACGGGCAGCAAACCGAGATCGACAAATATTTGATCGAGCAGTTGAAGGACCCTTTGTTGCACCTGGTGCGGAACTCCTTCAGCCATGGAGTGGAAACGCCTGAGGAGCGCCGCCAGGCTGGAAAACCGGAGGAAGCAGTGATCAGCCTGAGCGCTGCCACCAGCGGCGATTCGGTGATAATTACAGTGGCGGACGATGGACGCGGGATCAATCAGGCGAAGGTCTTGACCCGCGCGCGAGAAGTGGGCCTGCCCATACCCGAGGTCCTGGACAAGACCGATCGAGCCTCACTCCTGGCCATACTCTGCGCGCCCGGCTTTTCGACCCGGACGGACGCCGACCTGGCCTCGGGACGCGGGGTCGGTATGGCGGTGGTCCTGAACACGGTTCGCGCGCTGGGCGGGACGCTCGCGCTGGAAACCGAAGAACACAAGGGATCGCGTTTTATCATTCGAGTGCCTCTCACCATGGCGATCGCGGATACTTTGATTGTTTCAGCCTCCGATCAAACCTGCGCTGTTCCGCAAACTTTTGTCAGCGAGGTCATGCCTGTGACAGAAGAGGAAATCCGCAAAGTAAACGGCGTGGAAGTCATTCCCTATCGGGACGGGGTCCTGCCGGTGATCCGACTCGCTTCGTTCTTTCGATTGGCGGGCAAGGCGCAGCCGCGGATGTGCGTCCTGGTCCTCAGTTCGGATCGCGGCAGTTCGGGCCTGGTGGTGGACCGTATTCACGGGCAACGGGAAGTTGTGGTTCGTTCCATTCGTGATCCGCTCATTCAAGCCCCGGGAGTCGCGGGCGCCACGGAGCTGGGCGATGGCCGGCCCGTCCTGATTCTGGATGGCACAGCCTTTACCAGCGGGGCGGTTCGGCCGAATACCGAAGGTGCCGAAATGTCCTCTCTCACCCGAAATTGATTATGGCGAGCCAGGCCGAAACTTATGTGCTCTTCGAATTGGCTGGCGCGACCTATGCGATGCCGAGTTCGAGCGTGCAGCATATCGAGATGATGGAACACGTCACCCTCGTCCCAAACGCCCACCGTGCCATTGACGGCGTGGTCTTTTCCCGGGGGCAGGTGATTCCGGCGCTGAATTTGCGGGCCCGCTTTGGGTTTCCGCGGCAGGAGCGCACCCTGCGCACTCGCGTCATCTTCGCTCAAGTGCAGCGGCGCGTCGTTGGGATGATCGTGGATAGCGCGCGCGAATTTAAGAACATTCCCGCGGCGAGCGTTCGCCCCATTGAACAGGCCCTGACGGGCGTCTCGGGAAATTATCTCAGGGGACTCACGACGGTTAATGACCGGTTGATTCTGATTCTCGATCTGGAAGCCGTTCTCAATCTGGATAAGGATGAATCTCTCGCGACCTCACTCTCCGAAGTAATTGCCAGCGGCGCCCAACCCACGCCCGCGGCCCTAGCCCATTAACCTATGCAAAAGCCAAAGCTACCTTCAGCCAACGGACAGTCGGCGGCTTCCACTCGCGACAGCGCGGTGACCGACATCAACTCAATGCTCCTCCGGATCGGGCGCGGGCTCGATGCGCAGAACCAGTCGCTGGACGACGCGGCCAATGTGACCAACCGAATGGCCGCTTCCTTGAAGGAGACTGCCGGCCAGGCCCAGTCGGTCGCGACGGCCACCGAACAAATTGTTTCGTCCATCAATGAAATGGCGGCTTCCGCCGAACAGATGACCGCCAATGTCGCGCAAGTCGCCAGCGCCGCCGCGCAAACGACCTCCTCCATCAAGAGCGTTTCCGGCTCGATCCAGAGCGTGACGATCGAGGCTCAGGAAATGGCCACTTCCGCCCAGGAAGTCACCTCGGCCGTGACAGAAGTTGCCGCATCCGTCAAACGCATCAACAAGGATAGTGAAGATTTAGCGACGTCCCTCACCCAAAGCGCGGCTTCGATTGAGGAGATGGGCCGCTCGATCCAGTCGGTTTCCGGAGGCGCGGACGACTTGACGGTCGCGGCCGAAGAAACGTCCTCCAGCATGAATGAAATGGCCGCTTCGATTGAGGAGGTCACCGGCATGTCCGAAAGTTTGACGGCCTCCGTGGAGGAAACAGCCACCTCCATCGAAGAGATGGCCCGGTCCATTCAAGGCGTCGCCCAAAGCGCCGAAAAAATCACCGAAGTGGCCGGCGATGCCGCCGCGAGCGCGACCGAGTTGGACCGCTCCAGCCGGTCGGTCAACGAACTCGTCAAACGGACCGAGGAAATTACCCGGCGCGTTTCCCGTCAGGCGGACGAAGGGGGCGAGAAGATTCAGCAATCGATCCAGGGGATCGCGCGCGTTTCCGGAGCGATTACGGGCACGACCAATGTCATGCGCGAGCTGAACAAACGCACGCGCGAGATTTCTGGCATTGTCAATACCATCATTATCATCGCCGAGCGCACCAACCTGCTCTCCCTCAATGCCTCGATCGAAGCGGCGCGGGCCGGCGACGCCGGCCGCGGATTCGCCGTGGTCGCGGAGGAAATTCGAAACCTGGCCGATCGTTGCGCCAAGGCCAGCGCCGATGTCACCGAGATCGTTCGTGGTCTGGAGGATGTCACTCGTGAAGCGACCGAAGCTTCCACGGCCGGCGCGCGTCTCGCCGAGGAGAGCAATCGTCAGTCCGAAGCCGGCCTGGCGGGCCTGAAAACCATCCTCGCCGGCATCAACGAGAGCTCGAGCCTGGTCGCGCAGATCGCGCGTGCCAGCGACGAACAGATCGCGAGCGTCAAGAGCGTCAGCGACGCCATTACCCTGACGCTCGGCCAAACCCGCCAAATTGCCACCGGCGCGGCCGAGCAATCCCGGGGAGCAGGTCAAATCGTGCAAGCCACCGCGCACATGCGCAAGGCGGCCAAGGAGGTTTCACAGGCGACCGCGGAGCAGAGCAAAGCGGCGCGCGAGGTCATGAAGGCAGCCCAATCCACGACCGCCATCGCCGGGCAATTTCGCAAGGCTATGAACGAACAAGCGGGCGCCTCCGCGCAAATCGTTCAAGCCGTGACAACGATGCGCCAGAGCGCCGCCTCCACTTCCCGGGCCATGGCCGAGCAAGCCACCGCCGTCGAGCAGATCTCCAGAGAGTCGGATCGTCTCACGGGCAAGATTGGCCGTGTCACCAAGGCCATGATCGAGCAAGCGCGCAGCGCCCAGGAGGTGACCGCCGCCGCCGATTCGCTCCGCCAGCAATCCGCTCAAGCCGCGCGCGCGATGGAAGAGCAAGCCAAAGCCATCAAGGATATCAATACGGGCGCGGGAGATGTCGCCAAACAGATCAAGCTAATTACCCGGGCCAATCTCGAGCACTCAAAGAATGGCGTTATCATCCTGGAAAAAATCCGTGAAGTTTCCGAAGTTTCCGCCGCGACCGCCGGCGAGACGCGATCCATCACGGCCAGCATCGGAACTCTGGGAGATAAACCTTCGACCCGCGACCCCCACCCGGAACCACCGGGCCCGTCCGGCAAGCGGGGCCGAAGACCGGCCAGCGCGCCTGCCGAGAAATCGTCTATCTAATTGGCCGCTTCAATGGAACTCGCAACCGGACGCAAGCTGCTGATCCCGGCAGGCATCCAGACGCTCTTGCGTGATCTGATCCATGAGCGCACCGGGATATTTTTCGAAAACACCCGGCAGGATGTTCTCGTCGAAAAGATTGAACCGCTCGCGCTGGAGCGGAACTGCTATTCCCTGCTCGATTATTACTACCTCTTGAAATATGAGGAGAACGGCGTCGAGGATTGGGCGCGGGTCATGGACGCTCTCTCGGTGCAGGAAACGTACTTCTGGCGGGAAATGTCGCAGGTTCGGTTGCTGGCCGATGTCCTGGTCCCGGAATGGTTTCGCAAAAGCTCGATGCCGCTCCAAATCTGGAGCGCCGCCTGCGCCACCGGCGAGGAACCCTACTCTATTCTGATCGCTTTGCTCGAAGCCGGCTGGGAGGGCTATCCCATTGAGATTCGCGCCACTGATGGCAGTGACTCCGCGCTCGAAAAGTGCCGCGCCGCGACTTATCGCGATAAAGCCTTCCGCTGTCTCCCGCCGCCTCTGAAGTCAAAGTATTTCACACCGGTTGGCAACGAATGGCAACTGCGGCCGGAATTCGCGCGGCGCGTTCAGTTCGCGCGCGCCAATCTGCTCGCCACGGACGAGATTTCGCCTTTCGCTCGCGCTCCATTCGTTTTTTGCCGCAATGTCTTCATCTATTTCTCGCCCCACGCCATCCGGTTAACGGTCGCCGCCTTCGCCTCGCGCATGCCGCCGCGGGGCTGCCTATTTGTGGGCGCCTCGGAATCGCTCTTGCGGTTGACCGCCGATTTTGAACTGGCGGAGATGGGAGACACCTTCGTGTATGTCCGGACCTGAACGAGATCAAAGCCCCGTCATCCGCACTCTCATTGTGGACGACTCGCCCTTCGTGCGAAAGGTCGTTCGCGAGATTCTTTCGCGCAGTCCTTTCATCGAGGTCGTGGGCATGGCTCGCGATGGCGAAGAAGCCCTGGAGATGGCGGCCCGGCTGAAACCGCGCGTCATCACCTGCGATCTCACGATGCCTCGCATGGATGGCGTCGAGTTCGTTCGCCGGCAGATGTCCCGGGCGCCGTTGCCGATCCTGATTCTCAGCGCATCGCCGGCGGACGGGGAGCTTGTGCTCGAGGCGATAAATGCCGGGGCCGTCGATTTTGTCCGCAAGCCGACGGCCCGCGCCACAGAGGATCTTCTGGGCATGCGGGAGGAGTTGCTCGAAAAGGTTAAAGGCGCAGCCCGCGCCCCGGTGCAGAATCTTCACATCGAACCGGCCTCAACCCCGCGGCCAATTTCAGCCCCGCGAAATTCGAATGTCGATGTCGTGGTCCTCGGCATTTCGACCGGCGGGCCGCAGGCTTTGCGCTATCTAATTCCGCAATTGCCCGCGAATTTCCCCGTTCCGCTCCTGATCGTACTGCACATGCCCGTGGGTTACACCGCCATGTTCGCCGCAAAGTTGGCGGAAATATCGAAATTAAAGGTGTGTGAAGCTGAAGATGGGCAGATGTTATCCCCTGGAGTTGCGGTGGTGGCCCAGGCGGGCCGGCATCTCGTCCTCCGACGCAATGCGTCCGGCCAGGTCCAGATTCGCCTCGTCGCGACCCCTTTGGACAAGCCGCATCGTCCTTCGGTCGATGTTCTTTTCCAGTCGGCCGCGGAGATTTTCCAGTCCCGCACCCTCGCAATAGTGATGACAGGAATGGGCGATGACGGTAAAGAAGGAGCCGCGTGGGTTAAAGCCCAGGGTGGTAAAGTCGTAACCGAAGCCGAGGAAAGTTGCGTCATATACGGCATGCCGCGTTCGGTCGTGGAAGCCGGTTTAAGCGACCAGGCCGCGCCGTTATCCGCCATGGCCGAGACCATCATGAAAAATCTATGAGCGCGAAAATCCTTGTTGTCGATGATTCCGGCCTGGCCCGGCGCCTCACCCGGCAGTTCATCGAAGAGCTGGGCCACTCGGTGGAAGAAGCCGCCGACGGCGCGCAGGCGCTCGAACGCTACGTCCTCAATCGCCACGACCTGGTCGTCTTGGATATGGTCATGCACGGCATGTACGGTCTGGAAGTCCTCACCAAACTCCGAGAATTGAACCCGGCCCTCTCGGTCGTGGTGGTAACCGCCGACATTCAAAAGACAACCCGCGAACAGGTCAAAGCCGCGGGTGCGGCCGCCATCATCCACAAACCGCTCAAACGCGAGGAACTGAGCGCCGTCATAAACACCGTTCTCTCTGGAGGAACCACATGGAACTAACCTCCGTTCAGAAAGATACCCTTACCGAATTAATTAACATCGGCTACGCCCGCGCCGCGGGGGCTCTTTCTGACCTGACCGGCCACCGGATCACTCTCGCGGTTCCGGAAGTCGCCATTCATGAAATCGAAAAGATCACTCCGCTTCTGCACGAGGTGATTCAGGGCGAGATCACCAGCGTGAATCAGTTTTTCGGTGGCTCGATTTCCGGAAACGCCATCCTGCTCCTCGACAAAGCGGCTGCCCTCCTGCTCAACCGTTTGCTCACTGACCGTCCACAGGCTGGCGTGCTCGATGAGTCCGCTCGTGAAGTGATCGTCGAAGTCGGCAATATCGTTCTCAACGCTTGCCTGGGTGTTTTTGGCAACCTTCTCCAGGTGCAGATCAGTTTTTCGGTTCCGCATCTGGAGGTCGATGACATCGAACACATCATGCGGTCCATCCGCATCCAGGACCAAAGCTTCCGCTATGCATTAATGATTCACACTCGCTTTCACCTCCGCGCCAGCGACGTGAGCGGTTATTTGGTCATCATTTTGGGAGTCACCTCCCTCGACCGGTTGATCCTCGAACTGCGCAAATGGGAGGAGCGCGAGGTTGGTTAATGTTGGTTAGTCGCCTGCTTATGACGGACGGACACGAAATCAGCGCGCCATTGCCATCAGCCGCATTGCAATCCTCACCGCAACCCTCGTTGCAATCCCCATTGGAGGCCGCCACCCTGGAGTGGATCGACCAATTCGCTCCTTATGGGGTTATCGCTACGGATCGCGAGTTGCGCGTTCGCAGTTGGAATCGGTGGATGGAGCAACACAGCGGTATGGAGGCGAAAAGCGTCCTGGGGCGGAAGCTCACGGACCTTTTCCCCGATCTGGAGAAGCGCCGCCTGGTCGGCCAGCTCGGACGCGCCTTGGAGGGTGAAGTGAGCGTTTTTTCCACTGCGTTGCACGGTTGGCTGCTTCCGCTTCAGCCGGTGGCTCGCGAGGTTGACTTTCCCTTCATGAAGCAGACCGCGCGCATCGCTCCGCTGGTGACTCGCGGTCAGATTCACGGCGTGATCATCGTCATTGAGGATGTCACCCAGCGCGAATGGCAATCTGAAATTTTGGGGCGGCAGGCCGCTCGCGACGAGATTCTCGCTTGGGCGCTCGCCCATTTGATGAAGGCCGAGGACCCCCGGCGCATCACCCGCGAAGTTTTCTGCAAAATCGCTGAACACCTTGACTTCGACTCGTACCTCCTGCACCTCTTCGAACCCGAGAGCTCGACTTTCAAGCTTCACTCCAGCGGTGGGATAGAACCAGAACAGGAACGGCTCGTTCACGTCGTTTCTTCCGAGACGATCCCCTGGCTCGCCGAGGCAAAAGAAGGCCAAGCCGTAGTTCGCGAGCACGTTCAATCCACCACCGATCCCCTGTTGGAGAATGCCCGGCAGTTCGGTTTCGGCGCCTATGTGGTCTTTCCTTTGCTCGTCGGGTCCACCCCGCTGGGCTTGCTCTGCTTTGCCACGCGCACACGAGACTCCATCACGCCCGCTGAAACCGATCTTCTCAGTACCATCGCTCAATATCTGGCGGTCGCCCTTAATCGCGAGAAAACAGACCGTGAACTCCGCGCCGCACAACAAAAACTCAACGAACACGCGCAGGATCTCGAGCAAAAGGTCGCGGATCGGACCGCTTCGCTCAAGCAGATCATCGCCGAACTCCAAACCTTTTCTTATACGATTGCGCACGACCTCCGCGCCCCGATTCGCGCTTTAAAGGGATATTGCGAAGTCCTGATGGAGGATCATGCCGAACATCTGCCCGCCGATGTCGCCGCCATTGTGGGCAGATTGCGCAACTCCTCCATCCAAATGGACGCGCTCACCCGGGACCTTCTCGAGTTCAGCAAAGTCTCCCGGCAAGACCTCACCCTTAGTCCTCTGGATCTTTCGCACGCCGTCCCCGAGACAATTTCGCTCGGGGGCGTGCGTCTGGTGGCCTGCACAACCGTTCAATTGCCTCTCCACACCGTTCTGGCCAACCGTACCCTCGTGGTCCAATGCATTTCCAACCTTCTCGAGAATGCTCTCAAGTTCTGCCATCCCGGGATTCCGCCGGTCGTTAAAATCTGGAGCGAATTAATTCCTGCCGCTAAGAAAAGCGGAAAAATCGAAACCGGCCACTTCAGCCGCTCCCGCTATTCTCTTTCAGAACCCGGTTTGGAAACAGAGGCCGCCGCAAACGCTCCACGCGTCCGCCTTTGGTTCGAAGACAATGGCATTGGCATCTCGGCCGAAGCCCAGGGCAAAATATTTGGCATCTTTGAACGCGGCGACCGCGCGGGCGAGCACGAAGGCACCGGCATTGGCCTTGCGATTGTCTCACGGGCGATGGAACGCATGGGCGGCGAATGCGGGGTGGAATCAGAACCCGGCCGAGGCAGCCGATTCTGGTTGGAATTCCGCGCCGCTACTCCCGCCAACCCCGCGTAAAATCTCCCTGCCCCAAGGCGGACCTCGGAGCGACTGCGGCCGATCCAATGACCTGCGCCGCAGCCCTTTATTAACTCACTTTCGCGAACCGCCAAGTCATCCTCTTCCGGTGTGTTCCAGTCCGCCTCCCAGGCGTTTTGAGCAAGTGGCGGTAAACCCTCGGTGCCTTCGCCCTCTGCTTTACGCCGCGTCTTCAGGAAAATTACGAAGTCAAGATCTCGCGCTGAACACTCTCCGGCGCTGTCTTGATCTCCTCGATGACATTGAACATCTCCTCCAGGGCACAACCCCTGCGCACAAAGCTGCGCGTCATCATTCTCCCACTGCCGACGTTTCCCCACCTTGAACTCCAACGGAAAAAGATTCCCTTCCGCCCGCCGCTCGACAATGTCCCACTCGCAGGATGCCGACCCTGCCGAACGTAGCTCTCCTCGATGTCGTCGGACTTTAAGTTTAATTTTGACTCGCGGGAATTCATGGCTCGAATTAAGACGGGAGGATGGTTCCAGCATTCATCGGATTGGGCTGGCGCGGCGTGAGTCTTAAACGGCTTGCCTGTGTGGCCGCGCTAGCACTCGGCATAAGCGCAGTGCTCGCCGACGACGCTGTTTCCGTCGGAGTAGCCCAAGTGGATATTACGCCGGATTACCCAATTCGGCTGAGCGGATTCGGAT
>DASYTB010000390.1:0-1570 GCA_036002705.1 Verrucomicrobiia bacterium | reverse complement strand
GTCGAGCGCGGCGTCTTTCAAGGCGGTTGGTTGGCGGAATGATTGAAGTAGTTCGCGAATGCCAAGTCCGACAAGAACCGCGACCAGTCCCGTGCCGACGAGGCGTGCGCTCAGCGGAAGAATGAGCCAGTAGTCGATGAGCGCCACAGCAAGCAATACCAGCACGGCGCCTGAAACCGTCGCGAGAACGAGCGCGAGCCGGCGTGCCGTGTCTTTGGTTTTGGAGGCGGCGGCCAACCTGTTCTTCGCGAAATTTGAAGAGTTCTCCATAATCAGCTCCCGTTATTAGATGGTCTAAGCGACGGTTTTGTTCGCGAGCATCGGCTCGAAAATCAGAAAAGCGAGCGCCCCGACTAGTAGGATGCGCCACAATTCCTTTCCGCGGGCTGGGTCGCCAAAAAGGCCAGCCAGCAACGGTTGCGTCGCCGGTTCCGAACTTCGGACTAACTGCTGTTCGACTTCAGAAGGCGCCAGGAGCGCCAAGTCGGATTCAGAGGGCTGCAAGTTCACCGCGAGGCGTCGAAGCTCCTGCCCCTTCCCGTCCTTAATCGAATAACTGCCCGGCTGCGCGAACGGAACCTCGCGCAAGCTGCCTTCTCCGTCCGTCGTCAGGTTGAAAGTTGACCCGCCCTGCCGCTCAACCGTGACTTGCTCTTTCTTCAAACCGAGCTCCACATCCATTTCGCTTCCACTCGCGAGGCTCGGGGGCGCAACGATTTCGCGCGCGGCATTTCGTCCAGACAAAAAATAGCCGACCGCGTGCAGCCAAGGCACGAAAGTTTTGTGCTTCGGCCAATCGGTCCAGCCGGTATCGGCAGAACTATTGACGAGCACGATATGACCATTTCCAATCTTTCGTTCAACGACGAACGGAACGTCATCATCGAAGCTGGCCAAGACCGCGCTCCCCGGCAGCGATTGAAGAGCAAAACGGCGTGTAAATTCCGCGAGCGTGAGATTGCCGCTCGCGGGATCCCGAAAGGGGGCGAATGGCGGCGAGGCTTTGTTGAATTCCGCGATGCGCCAGGGCGAATCCTCGTCGCGATTCGCTTCACGCTGGCCCAACTCCGCAGGCAACAATTCGCGTAGCGCGGTATTGTAATAATTCGCGCTGACGTTCTCGCCGAGAAAAAGCAACAGCCCGCCGCCGTCCTGGAGATAGTTCTTCAATGCCTGAATCGCCGGACTCGAGATCTCGCGCACGCCGGGGACGACGACAAAATCGGCCTTCACCGTTCCGGCACTGAGCCTCGAAGCGAGCTGTTCAACCCCGGTTTTCTCCAGGGCAAAATGCGAGGCGCTTCTATTCGTTGTTCCGGCCGCGGGGGCCAGCGCGCTCGTGACGAAAAAACTTTCCGCCCGGAAACTCTTTTCCACCTTGCGCGGCTCAACCACCAGTGCGTGGATCGGTTCCGGAATAAATATCGTTGCGTAACGCGCGTCATCCGCGGAGAAGCCGTCCTTCGGCTGGATCGTAAATTCCGCGGAGTGCCAACCCGGCCGAAGCCCCGGCAGAGTCAGCGAGACGTTCGTCACCGACCCGGCGGATAAAGCCATTTCCCCCGAACGG
>DASYTB010000389.1:0-6397 GCA_036002705.1 Verrucomicrobiia bacterium | reverse complement strand
AAGCCGATGGCGAAATGATCGCGCGCGCTTTCCCGAAAGATCATCCACTGCCGGCCTGGCCTTCCTACGACACGAATTTCAAGATGAATCCTCCGCTGCGCTCCCAGCACGACCGCGCCGCGATCATCGAGGGACTGGTCGATGGCAGTTTGGAAATCATTGGCAGTGATCACGCCCCGCATTGCGATTTCCAAAAGGAAGTCGAGTTCGATTACGCGCCCTTCGGCATCACCGGCCTGGAAACCGAACTGCCGCTCGCGCTCATGCAGCTCTACCACACGGGCAAACTCACCTTGCCCAAACTTATCGAGAAACTCACCGTCAATCCCGCCAAACTGTTACGTATCCCAAAGGGCACGCTCGATATCGGGGCCGATGCCGACATCACCATCTTCGATCCGGATCTCGCATGGATCTACGAAAAAACGAAAACGGCCAGTAAATCGCAGAATTCGCCTTTCCACGGCTGGGCCATGCGCGGCCAAGCTCTCGCTACGATTGTCGCGGGCAGAATTGTCTGGAACCAGCTTATGCTTTAGGTCATCTTGAAGGGGACTAATCCAAAGGAGAGATTATATGCAAAAGATTTTCCAATTCCTGTTTCTGGCCGCGGTGGTAACGACCTTGCGCGCCGAACCTAAATGGCTCACCAAACTGGACGAAGCCAAGGCGCAGGCACAGAAAGAAGACAAAGCCGTGCTTCTGGATTTTACGGGATCAGACTGGTGTCCGCCGTGCATGAAACTGAAGAAAACCGTTTTCAATAGCTCCGAGTTTGAAAAATTCGCCGAAAAACACCTCGTCCTGGTTGAAGTCGATTTTCCGCGCGGCAAAAAACTGAAGGATCTTTCCGAGGAACAGCAAACGGCGAATAAAGGATTGGCGCAGCAGTTCGATGTCGATGCATTTCCGACCGTGATTTTGCTCGACGTCAATGGCAAGAAACTTGGGGAAAACCGCGGTTATGGTGACGATACCCCGGCTCAATATATCCAAGGTCTCGAGCAAATGCTCGCCAAACAGAAGAAAACCAAATAGCGAGTGGTTGATCGGCCTTCTTTGCCCGGAGCGATAAATGATCGAGGATACCATCGCGCACATTGAGGCTCGCGTTCGAGCCGCCGAAGCACTTCCCGGCGATAAGCGGCAGGAATTGCAGAAACTGTTGATTCAATTGCGCGCGGAAGTCGGCTCTCTCCCGCACGAAGTTCGGCGCATCGAATCGCCCGAGGGCGAGGACCCGCAGGGTGCCTTGCAGCGTTTGGAACAATCGCTCACCGGGTTCGAAACGACCCATCCCCAGGTTGTCGGCATGGTGAACCGCATCAGCACCATCCTGGCTAACATGGGAATTTAGATTTGTAGGAGACGGAGCGAGTCTCATTTTTCGGGTCAAAGACTCCTCACGCCGTTTCCTGTGCGAAAAACTATGAACCTTTCTCGCCGTGATTTTTTAAAAACGACCGGTGTTGTCTCCGCCGGAGCAACCCTCGCTCGGTGGCCTCTTTCCATCGAAGCCGAAGGCATATCCGAGCCGAATAAACCGGAGCTCGCCGCCATCGCGATTGCTCTCGCGAAAAAGCTCGGCGCCACCTACGCCGATATTCGCATCAACCGTTACCTCCACGAATCTGTTTTTACCCGGGAAGAACGCGTTCTCAATGTCTCGCAATCGCGAAGCTTCGGCTTTGGCGTGCGCGTCCTTTTCAAAGGCGCCTGGGGTTTTGCCGCGAGCCATCTCGTGACCCCAGAAGCCGTCGAGCGCGTCACCCGCGAAGCCATGGACATCGCCAAAGCCAACGCGATGTATCAACAAAAGCCGGTCGAACTGCTCCCCGTCGAAAAAATCAGCGCCACCTGGAAAAGCGCGTTCAAAAAAGATCCATTCACCGTTCCGACAGACACCAAGATAGATTTCCTTCTGAAACTCAATCAGCTCGCGCTCAAAACCAAAGGCGTGAGCTTCGTGAGCTCCTCGCTCAGCCTGCAAAATGAGCAGAAATTTTACGCGTCCACCGATGGCTCGCAAACCGAGCAACAGATCATTCGCACCTATCCCTCCTTCACCGTAACCGCCGTGAACAAGGCGGCGGGTGATTTTCAGACTCGCGCCAGCCTCCCGGCGCCGAAATGCATCGGCTACGAATACCTCACCGAGTTCGACTGGAGCAAGGAAGCGGCCCAGGCCGGCGAAGAAGCCGTGGAGAAGCTCAGCGCCAGGCCGGTCACGCCCGGCAAGTACGATCTCATTATCGATCCCACGAACCTTTGGCTTACCATCCACGAATCAGTCGGCCATTCCACCGAACTGGATCGAGCGCTCCTCTGGGAAGCCGATTATGCCGGCACCAGCTTCCTCACGCCCGACAAGACCGGCAAGCTTCAGTTCGGATCGAAAATCTGCAATTTCTTCGCCGACCGCGTGCAACCGCAAGGCCTGGCCACCGTCGGTTACGATGACGAAAGTGTTCCCGCGCAGCGCTGGTATCTGGTGAAAGATGGCATCTTTGTCGATTGGCAAACCACCCGCGACCTCGCGCCACTCATTGGCCACAAGACCTCCTACGGCTGCCTCCATGCGGATAGCTGGAGCAGCGTGCCCTTCCCGCGCATGCCAAACGTGTCCCTGGAACCAGCGAAGGAGGATGTCTCGCTCGATCAGCTCATCGCCGATGTCGATGATGGAATTATGATCTACGGGAACGGCAGTTGGTCCATCGATCAACAACGCTACAACTTTCAATTCGGCGGCCAAACCTTCCGCGAGATTAAGAAAGGGAAGATCGGCGCGATGCTCCGTGATGGCGCCTATCAATCCCGCACCACCGATTTCTGGAACTCGTGCGACGGACTCGGCGGTGAGAAGACCTATCAACTCGGCGGCGCGATGAACGATGGCAAAGGAGAGCCCACTCAATCAAATGCGGTAAGCCACGGCTGCCCCGTAGCTCGTTTTCGTCATGTAAATGTTTTAAATACCGCCACGAAAAAGGCCTGACTTCTGGATAGCGCGGTCCGCACGGGCAAGTTAACGGTGTCTCGCGCGAGGCCACCACGATTTCGCTAGCGGCAAACGTCGCAAGTCAATTAAAAGATCGTCCCGAAGGGACAGCCTGAAAAATAGCCCAACGTTTCAACGCTTATCTTTACCCGCATATGATTATGCCTGCAATCCGCGTAACAGTTTTGAATCAGTATTTTATGATTGTACCATGGAAAGTTTTTCACATACTGGCGCGATGATAATTACTTTATCATCACCAGAATCGTGGGAATTCCGGGGGTATGGTTAAAAGCGGGTGAGGTTCATGAAGAGGCGGCCTTGGCAATGCCGCGCCATCCGTTTTTTGTGATCGTTGGCCACGATGGATTCGCGAGGAAGATCGATTGAGCAACCGCTGTCAGGGCCACTTGCAGGGTCGGGGAGGTTTTTCTTACGTTATCCTTGATTGGCAACGGATACTTTGGCCTTTCCGTGCCCCACGACGCTCCAATCCGTCCCGCATGCAGAGATGCTTCCGCACGAAATGGAGGGAGAATTCCGAGGATGGTTTACTTCTTCTCCTGCATTCCCTCGGTTGCGCCGCCGCCGGGCTTGCTTGCGCAACAGAACGCAGACGCGTCGCCACAGACTTTGCAGGAGTGCTTAAGCTCGGTATGTGCGCCCTTTTGCACCCCGACAACCGTCAACTCGGAATTGCACCCCGCGCACGCGTGAGTTCCGATCACCTCTTTGGGATGACTTCCCTCTGCGAGGACTTGTCCGCCTTTGGTCCCTTGTTTTACGCGCGTGGTCCAAACCGTTTTGCACTTGGCACAGACCATCGCGATGGTATCGCCTGTTTTGAGGGCATCGACTTCCTGCGTGGTGTGGACTTCGTTGAGCATGAGCATGTGCTCTCCGCCTTTCATGGGCTTCATCGGTTTTGTCTCATCTGCGGCTCTGGCGGTGAGGAGCAAAGAAGCGGCCATCGCCAACGCTACCCTGAATGTCTCAACTGTTTTCATTTTTCCTTTGATTCGGTCTCTTTGTTTAATCAGATTTGTGATAAAACTCTTTCGTTATTCTTGTTACGCGGCATCGGGCTTCGGTTCTCGATCAGCCACCTCAGCACGATTTCCGGCATTTCTAATATCACGCTGGCGGACGGCTTAGGTATGGGGTGTTGGCCTACCGTCGACCATGAACGGGCAGAGCCCCTGCGACGTGCCACTCTTGCCGCGATGGGAAGATCGGAGAGACGCTCGCATTTGGACCATCTTCGCCTTTGCAGGGCGCGATCATTAGAGGCAAAATAACCTGAACAAATGAGAATCCAATCGAATCTCCCGGCAAGCGTATTTCTGCTCACTTTGATTTTGTGGACTCTTCCCTCTTACGCTGATGACGGTCCGAAACGTGTGGTTGTGATTCGTCCTTCCGTCGCCGGTCAAGTGGTGAAAGCCCAAATTGGCGCGGAGGGGACCGTTCATTTGCTCCTCCAGAGCAACGACGGTCCGCAATATGCGAAATCCAAGGACAACGGCCTCACATTCAGCTCTCCGATCTCGATTGTGGACGCGACTGCGCAGAAACCGGGTCTGGAATTTCATGGAGAGGATATTGCTGTAGGCAAAGGAGGCCGCGTGCTCGTCGCGATGTCAAATAACGCCTGGAAGTTGAAACTGCCGGAACAGGAATGGGGCCTTTACTACGCGAGTCTCGCGCCGGGGGCAAACGAGTTCACGCCAACGCGCAACCTGAACCTGAAACCGAGCGAAGGTTTTTCTCTTGCGGCCGATCATTCAGGATCAGTAACAGCCTGTTTCCTCTCGGACAAACTTTACGTAAAAGTTTCGCATGATAATGGCGAGACCTTCACCCCCAGCGCCGAACCAAATCCCGTCTGGAACCCCTGCAACTGCTGTACGACAAGTGCCGCATACGGCGCTGACGGCAAATTGGCGCTTCTCTACCGTGAAGAAACTGACAATGAACGCGACATCTATCTTGTCCTATGGGATCAGCGTGGAACGGAACCTTTGCGCAAGCGCGTCGGCCGCACGCCCTGGAAACTCGAAGCCTGTCCCATGACTTACTTCAATATTACAGCGACCTCTTCTGGGTACGTGGCGGCATGGCCGACTAAGGGCCAGGTCTATTTTACGCGACTCGACAAAGACGGAGCGCTTCTCCCACCCGGCGAAATCAAAACTCCCGGATCAAATGGAATGCGGACCGGCGTTATCGCTCTAGGTGCCGCCGATGGCGCAACTCTCGTGGCATGGAAGAAGAACGAACTTCTGGGATGGCAGCTTTATGATGCCAAAGGCCAGCCGCTCGGAGAACCTGGTTCTGCGAGCAGTCCCGGCAACGGAGCAGCGGGCGTCACGCTCCCGGACGGCAAGTTCGTGCTCTTTCTATAGGATTCTCAAACCCCTGACGCGAGCGATAAAAGAGCCAAGAAGGTGATCCGTCCGGGCCTTCCTCGCGCGGCGCACGCTTCCAGCGATATAATGGAGTTTGTTGTTGCCCGAAGGTAAAGACTCTGGCTGCATCACTCCATGGTTCGGAGAATGCTCTTCGACAGCCGAACAGTATGGCGCCTCAGTGTCGCTGCGGCTCTTGTCTCATGCCTTTCGCGGAGCATTGCGGTATCCCTTTCCATCCTTAGGCAACGAGCTGGCATCGCATTACCGGATGCGGAAGACTGGAAACCGCTTTGCATTTTTTGGAGTGTCGCCGCCCTTGTGGCCTCGTTTGTGTTAAATGATCCAGTGGAGGAAGCTCCGGCTGCAAACCGGGGGGCACTCGCCTCTGCCGAACGGATACCTTTTCTGGTGAACTTGTTGATGCCCAGATCGAAACCGGTTAACTGGCGTTGCCCGACGATACTGGCGGCCAGCGATCCAAAGTAGGTCCGGTTCCCGGTGTAGAGGACGACGGCGGTGGCGGATCCGCTTTCCACGTTGGAGCCGAGGAAACAGAGATTGGGAAGCTCCAGAGGGTTATGAACATCTGCCGGCGCCGGGGCGGATTTCTTCTCCGCCGGCAACGCTTCGCCAGTGGGGGCCACCTGGTTCAAGAAGAGGTCCTTGGCGGAGAGCACCCACACATCTGCCGGCACCATATCGCCAGCGGCCAGCCGGATGATGTCTCCGGGCATCACCCTCTGAGCGGTAATTCTTCTTCCTTGCCGCCGCGCACCACCGTCGCGGTGTTGCTGACCATAGCCTGCAGTTTTTCGGCTGACTTATCCGCACGCAGTTCCTGGAAGAACGCAATACCAGCCCCGGAGCCACCATCGTGAAGATGACCCGCCGCCCGCAAATCACCGGTGAAAACGGAAAGCATGCCCAACGCGGCGAGCAGGAGGACCAATGGGTTCTTGACGTTGCTCAAAAGGCGCATCAGGGC
>DASYTB010000388.1:0-6941 GCA_036002705.1 Verrucomicrobiia bacterium | reverse complement strand
GGATGTAAATCCCAGGTTCGACGGTCATGACCCAGCCCGTTTGCATCGGCTCGGTGGTCAGTCCGACATCATGTACATCAAGGCCCAGGGGATGCCCGACTCCGTGCATGAAGAATTTCTTCACCGCCGGGTTGTCTGCTTTGGCTTTCTTAACCTCGCGCGGGGAGAGCAAGCCGAGATCGACGCACTCCTTTTCCAGAAATTGCTCGGCTTCTTTTTGCCATTCTTTCCAACGTTTGCCTGGTTTGAGGTTTTGAATGCACGCGCGCAGGGTGCGAAGAACCGCGTTATAAACCTGCTTCTGGCGCCGTGAAAATTTTCCCTTTACCGGGATCGTCCGGGTCAAATCGGAATTGTAATTCGCGTAACTCGCCGCCACATCCAAAAGGAGCAAATCGCCATCACGACAGACCTCGTGATTGGTGATGTAATGCAGCGCGCAGGCATTCTTTCCACTCGCGATAATGGGCGAGTAGGCGAATCCACCCCGCTTTCGAATGAATTCATGCGCGAACTCGGCCTCGACTTCGGCTTCGGTCACACCCGGTTTCACCATTCCAAGAACGCGTTCGAATCCGGAACGAGTGATGGCCGAAGCTTCGCGAATCAACTCGATTTCGATGGGCGATTTGACCACCCGCAGCCGGTGCAACAAACGAGCCAGCCGCTGGTAATCGTGCAGGGGATATTTGCGAATCGTCTCGGCGACGAAACGCGATTCGCGAGTCTCCACCTCAATCATCGCCCGTTTATGCTCATTCGTGTTGAGGTAAACATGCTCGCATTCGCACATGAGTCGATGGAAAAGGCGCGGGAATTCACCGAGCCATTGGACCTGCTGAATCCCGCTGATCTTCTGCGCTTCCTCTTTCGTCAGCTTATGTCCTTCCCATGTTTCCAATTCCGGCAGCGACTCGCGCAAAAAGAGAATCTCGCGGTGTTTCTCGTCGTCGGCTTGCGGATAGATCAACAGGATGCTTTGCTCCTGCTCGATCCCGGAGAGATAAAAAAGATCGCTATTCGCGACCTGCCGCAGGCTGCCGTCGGCGTTTGTGGGCAAGACGTCGTTTGCATTGACGACGGCGAGGGAATTCTCGCGCATCAACGCCGCCAGGCGCTTTCTGGCTTCGATGAAAAGCTTCGGGTCAATAGGCTCGTGACGCATCGCGAGGAGATTTCCAGAAGTTGCCCTTCGATTCAACTGCTCCGCGATTTTAATCAAATGACCAAATACCTACGAAGGAGCAATGGCTGCATGGCGAATAAAACAAAAGTCATTGGCTAATTTGGAACCGGTCATTCCTTGGGATTTAGGATTTGGTTTCGGTCGGTCTTCGACCGGCATCACTTCACGTTTTACGCGATCAGTCATCGTCATCCTTCTTGTCGTTCGGGAAAACGAAGGCGGCGCGAGTGGGGGCGGGCAGGGGAGTGCTGGGGCCTTTGATGGAGTGCCAGAGGATTTTGTTGAGGAGCAGGTCATCGACGGCGTCCTCTTTGGCGAAGTTCATTTTTCGCGAGAGCTCGCTGCCATAGGCGGTTTTCACGTTGCGCGCGGTGAGATCAATGCGGGCAGGTTCGTGGATATAGGGATGAAGGTCGGGTTTGGCGTGGAAGGAATTAAACATGGGCGGAGCAGCGGCATCGAATTGCGAGAGGGAACGCAAGCCCAGAATCAGTTCCATCGAGTGGAGCATGCTGCTGGTGGTGTACATGGTGGAATCAACGCCGCGGTGTCGTGTGTAGGGACTGACGACGAAGGCGATGCTGCGGTGCGCATCGATGTGATCGGGACCATTTTGGGCGTCATCCTCGACAATGAAGACGGCGGTTTCCTTCCAGAATTTGGAACGGGAAAGAGCTTCAATGACCATGCCGAGAGCGAGGTCGTTATCCGCCACGGAGGCGAGGGGTGCAATTTTTCCCGCCGTCGTCCCAGAAGTGTGATCGTTCGGGAGTCGGAGGACGGTCAGGCGCGGCATGTCGCCTTCGGCTTCGAAACGTTTGAGTTCGGAGATGAATCGTTCGGCGCGTTTCACATCCGGATAATCGAGATCGAAAGTGCGGTAGTAGGGATCGAAATGGCCTTCGAGCGCTTTCACTTTGGTATGGCCTGGCGCATTGGTCGTTTTGCCATTGGCGATGAATTCACCGTAACTGCGATAGCTGATCCCGGCATCTTTGGCGGCATCCCAAAGATAGCCACCGGCAGGCGTGGCGATTTCGAAATTGCCTTCGGCGGGGTAGGGATATTTTTTGTGTTTGTTGTGCCCGTAGCTGAGGGGCCAATGCTTTTCCACAAAATCTGTCGCGTAAGCGCCCATCGTCCATTCGTGGCCATCGGCGCTGACTTCGCTCTCGACGTAGAAATTATCGAGCAGCACGAATTCGCGGGCAAGCTTGTGATGATTGGGCGTGATGTTTTCGCCAAACAGACACAGGGTCGGGTCGCCGCGGCCTTCGGGCATATCGCCGAGCACCTGATCGTAAGTCCGATTCTCCTTCACGATGTAGATGCAGTATTTGATCGGTGATGTCTCGCCGGGCTGGCTGGGAATCGGGTTTCCCGGGGAAATACTGGCCCTTTCGGGCAGCGCTGGCATCCCTTGATACGCGCGGGCGGTGCACTCCTTCATTTGGTCTTCGAACTTATCGAGCCGCGCCAGGTCGATGATGCTGAGCGTTCCGTGCAAAAGCCCGCCGATGTATTCGCGGACGGTGGCGGGCGGTTCGTGCCCTGGCTGTGGACCATTGCGATTGGCCTTTGAAACGAGTCCCTTGCCATTGGCGACGAGCAGCTTTTTGCCATCCGGCGTGACGCGCACGGAAGTCGGATACCACCCGACCGGAATGAACCCGAGCGAGCGACTCTTCCCGATATCCTTGATATCGAATACGGCGACGGCATTGATATTGGCGTTTGCCACAAAGAGCAGCCGTTCGTCCGGTGAAAGCGCGAGACTGTTGGGAGTGGAACCCGGCGGAGAATTTGGTTTCAGTTCGGCAAGAAGAGTTTCGGCGCGGCGGCCGGTTTCGGTATCGAGAATGGAGACCGTATTTCGATTCGCATTGGCGACGAAAAGGTATTTCCCATTTTTCGTCAACAGCATCTCGTTCGGATGCTCATCCGTTGCCCAGCGGGCGAGCAACTGGCCGGACTGCGCGTCCAAAACACCCACGCACGCTTGCGCCCAGAAACTCGCGTAGATTCGATTGCGCCGCGCGTCGAAAACGCAGCCGTAGGGAAACGGATCGTTGGCGGTGCTGTTTTCGAGAACCACTTCCGCGCGTTTCGTGATGGCCGCTTCGTCCTCGGTGTGCGCGTCGGGAAGGTTGGGGCGCGCCTGACGATTCGTGGAGAGGGAAATCTGCCGCACATCGCTGGAGCGAAGGTTCACGACATCGAGCGATTGGCCCCAGAGGTTCGCGACAAAAAGGCGGCCATCACTGGAAAGCGAGATCCCAGCGGGGATGCCCCGCTCCTTGACGTTGCGCAGACTGATCGTGCTAAGGGCCGAGGGAAATCCATCCCGAAATTCAAAATGGTGAATCACCTCATCGCCCGCGCCGCTGCAATAGAGGTCCTGGCCATCGGCGCTGAAAACCAGGCCATAATAGGATTCATTGATTGGCACGCGCGAGATCACCTCGCCGTCCGAAATCTGCACGATCGTGATCTCGTGCTGGCCGTAGCCCGAGTGGAGAATCGCCGCCCATTTGCCGCTCGGGTGAAGCGCGATGTTCACGGGGAAATCACCGAGCATCACTTGCTTTCCCGCGGGCTGCAGCGTCCACATGTTGGGCAGGAGCATCCGTCCCCCGTCCTTTGGGCCAGGCCAGGTCGCCTGCTCAACCGGTGGTTGAGATGAAGAAGTCTGCCGCGTCGATTCACATCCAGCCGCGAGAGCGAGCGCGCCCAGGAAAATAACTACAATCCGGGAATCCATGGTGAGAGCAGGTTAGGTGAGATTCCGTTTGGAGGGCAAGCGAGACATTATTGACTCGGTTGAGTGGGTGCGATTTTGTCCGTGCGAGCGTCGGCATCCTTGGGCTCGGGCATGCACCAACTAATTATCTGTAACGCGATGATCGACGTTCCCCAAGGGCTAACCTGCCATCTCGACCGATCGAGCGATCTGCTGAGCTCGCCTTTTCTTCCGTTCCTTCGGTCATTAGTGCTTGGAGATTAATCATCGATTAGCCATAGTCGCGGCTCATCGGAGATGCCTGAGCTATGAACGCATTGATCGAAAAACTTCTTCAACCTGTTTCGGCCACGGATCCGTGCGGCCCAGACCTTTTCTATGATCCGCGCTTTGAGGAATTGGAGATGATTCTCAAAGGAAAACCCGAGATCGAGATTGGCTCGATCGTCAAACCGGCGGAGCCGCCGGATTGGGTGGAGCTGCGGAGCAAAGGCGTTGAGTTCCTCCGCGTGAGCAAGCATTTGCGGCCCGCGGTCATGCTGGCCTGCGCGCTTTTGAAACTGGAAGGGATTTCGGGATTTCGTGACGGGCTTCAACTGGTGGATGGGCTGCTGGAACAGTATTGGAAGGATATTCATCCGCGGCTTGATCCTGAAGATAACAACGATCCGCAGGCCAGGCTCAATATTCTCTCGGCGCTGACGGCTCCGCGTGGCAGCGCGACGGGCTGGCTCCAGGTTATCGAGTATTTGCGGGGCGCCCCTCTTTGCCAGCCAAAAGGCGTGCCACCGATTACGCTCGAGGCCCTGCATACGGCGGCTTCTCCGACGCCCGCGCAGACCGAAGGGGAAGGGTCGGCAAACGCGCCGGCTGGACCGACCTCGAGCGCGCTCGCCACGCAGTTCCGAGGCGCCCCGGCGGCGGAAATCACGGCGAACCATGCTGCGGTGCAGGAGGTGTTGGAGACACTGAAGAAACTCGATCAATTCCTGGTCACCACGCTCGGCACGGGCGGCACGATCAATTTCGATGACCTTCAAAAAACGCTGGAGGAGATCAAGAAAACACTCGCCCAATATCTGCCCGGTCCGGCCGGAGAGCTCGCGGCCGAAGGCGCGCCGGCGGAAGGGAGCGGGGCGATGGTGGGCGGAGGCATTGCCGTTTCGGGAATGATTCGAAGTCGCGCGGATGTGATTCGCACGCTCGATCATCTCTGCGATTACTACCGGCAGATCGAGCCGGGCAGCCCGGTACCCTTTCTGCTCAGGCGTGCTCAGAAGCTGGCGAATATGGATTTTATCCAGGCGATGCACGAACTGAACCTGGCCACGGCCGACCAATTACGGCCCAGCCTCGGCACAACCGTGGATACCGGCGCTGCTTCCGCCTGATCGAAGGAGCGTTTATGAATTCAAACCCGCAATTGCCTCCGATTCCGCTGAATCTCGCGCCCGAAACTGACTTCAAGATCGCGCGCGAGTTCTTTGCCTCAGCCGGTTTCGATCAATCGCATCTCTGCGAACTGATGAAAATGGGGGACATGAGCGACCTCGGCAACGTGCACTGGGACAAACTGGATCGAACTAAATTCTCGCCCGCCCTCTGGGCTTGTGCGGAAGTCTTTCTTCGCGGTGAGCGACTCTCTGAAGCGGACCTCCAGCGCGTCTGGAACGAATCCGTATTGAACTCGTTTCGCTCCCTCGGTTTGGTTTGCAATTCGCGGAAGGCGCCCAACGAGCTGCTCTGTCCGGTGTGGCTATATCCGGTCGAAGGCTCCCTCATTGTTTCCGACCGGCCCAACGAGCTGGAGACCGAGCTGCGGAGCGCCGCCGAAGACGTGGTCTTTCCCGGAATTTACCTCGGCACTCTTCGGTTTTTGCGGCTTCTGCCCGACGCACACGGGGCCGAGGCGTTGGACTTGTGCGGCGGCTCGGGAATCGGCGCCCTTCTCCTCGCGCGGCAGGCGAGTAAATCTGCCACCGCCGATGTCACGGCGCGCTCGGCGTTCTTTGCCGAGTTCAACGGCCGACTCAATGGCGTGCCGATTGAAAGCTTGTGCGGCGATCTCTACGCTCCCACGCGCGGAAGGCAGTTCGACGTGATCACCGCGCACCCTCCGTTCGTTCCGGCCACGGGCAAAACCATGATTTATCGCGACGCCGGCGCGACTGGTGAAGACGTCACGCGCGGAGTCATTGCCAATCTCCCGGATCATCTCCGGCCGGGCGGAACGTGCATGGTGCTGTGCGTCGCGTGCGACACTTTCGAAGCGCCGCTGGAGAAACGCGTCTGGGATTGGCTGGGCGAGAAACGCAACGAGTTTGACGTGCTCTACGGCTTTGAGAAAGCCCTGACGGTCGAGGGCGTGGTCGCAGCAATGACGAAGCGCGGCCAGAACGTTCCACCGGAAGAAGCGCGGAACCTTATGGAGCGGCTGCGTTCGGCCGGGACGCGGCAGTTTGTCTATGGCGCTCTTTTTATTCGCCGGCTCAGCACGCCCACGGCGCCGCCGCCCTTGCGCTTTGGGATGGGACCACTGGCCACGGCAGCCGAGTTCGAGCGCCTCTTTGCCTGGCGCCGCTGGTCCTCGCGGCAAAACTTGAACGGAAGCGTCGCGGAACTGAAACCGAAATTGCGGAAAGGCGTTGAACTGAATGTCCGCCATCTTACCGTGGATGATGAATTGGTGCCGGTCGAGTTTGTCTTCTCGATCGAAAACGAACTTCGCGCCGCGTTCCGTCCGGATACCTGGGTCGTACCGCTGCTGGCCGAATTCAATGGGAAGCGCTCGATTCGTGAAGTGTTTTCCAACTTTCAAACGCGTGGTGAACTGCCGGAGGGCTTCGACTTGAACGCCTTTGGTGGGCTCATCAAGCGGATGATCGAAAAAGGATTTTTCGAGGTCGATCCTGGCTGACCCCTATTACACCAGCAGCCCCAATTTCCCGAGCTTCTGCAGGTTTTTCTCGAGCTCTTGCTCGATCTTGCGGCGAAGCTCCTCCTCGGTCCCGGCGC
>DASYTB010000387.1:0-5127 GCA_036002705.1 Verrucomicrobiia bacterium | reverse complement strand
GTTCGTCGGCGTCGGCGCGAAACGGATTCGCGAATTGTTCCGCCAGGCCCGAGCGAATAAGCCATCCATCATTTTCATCGACGAAATCGATTGCCTGGGCAAGAACCGCAAATTCGACCAGAACGGTGAATTACAGCAGACCAACAACGCACTCTTGACCGCCATGGACGGCTTCGACACTGCCGAAGGAGTCATCGTCGTGGCCGCGACCAATCGTCCCGAAGATCTCGACGAAGCTTTGCTCCGACCGGGCCGTTTCGACCGCAAAGTTTTCGTGCCTCTTCCCGATACGAAGGGCCGCCGCGCGATCTTGCAGACGCACAGCCGCAAATCGCCCATTCACGCGCCGGAATACGCGCTGGATGTTCTCGCCCAGACCACTCCCGGAATGTCGGGTGCCGAACTGGCCAACGTCATCAACGAAGCCGCGATTATCAGTGCGCAAAAGAAGATCAATCACATCAGCCTCACCGAACTCGAAGAAGCGCGCGACAAAGTCCGCTTCGGCAAGGAGCGCCGCTCGATGGTGCTGCGTGACGAAGAACGCCGCATCGTGGCCTATCATGAGGCTGGACATGCCGTCGTGGGTCTCCAAATGACCCAACTCCCACCGTTACACAAGGTCAGCATCATCCCGCGCGGCAGCGCCCTCGGCACGACCACGACGTTGCCTCGCGAAGATCAGCACATTCACGGACGCAAATTCCTCGTCGAGCAGCTCGCCGTCCTTATGGGTGGACGCGCCGCCGAGAACGTCTTTCTTGGCGACATGACCAACGGCGCCAATGGAGATCTCGATTCCGCCAAGAACATCGCCCGCAAAATGATCCATGACTGGGGCATGGGCCAAAAGCTCTATTATGAGCCGAACAAAGACGATGCCGAACGCGAGATCAACCTCCTCCTAGCGAACGCGTCACAGGAAGCGCACGATATTATCAGAAAATTCCGCAAGGAAACTGAGGCGCTCGCCGAAGGGCTCCTGACCGAAGAAACCTTCACGCGCGAAGAAGTGCTGCAACTTTTCGAAGAAAACGCGAAAGAAACGCTCTCCAATAATTGCCCTGAAGAACCTTCGGAACTGGCAGTCGTGTGAGGGCCTCCTCCCTCACATTGTGAAAAGCAGCGGCCTCGCACTCGAAAAAGAATTTTTGGGAGTGTCAGCCCGTGGACCCGGCCAACGGCACTGAGCAAAAGAATACAAAAAGAAGAAGACCGGATTTCATCTCCGGGCACGTTTGTTGAATTTCTCGGAAGGCCAATCTTTAACCTCGGGGCCTCGCAAGAGAGATCGATCTCAAAGAAAAGACAGCCAAGCTCAGCCAAGCCGCCAGACAATGCGCGCTTTATCCAGATCGTAAGGAGACATCTCCATCCGCACGCGGTCGCCCGCTGTGATTCGGACCCAGCGCTTGCGCATCTTGCCCGAAATGGTGGCGAGGACCATATGCTTATTATCGAGTTCCACGCGAAACATTGTGCCCGCGAGAACCGTCTGGACCCGGCCTTCTACTTCAATGTGCTGTTCACTCATAGCATAAAAAAAGGGAGTTGGCTGGGCCAACCCCCGTCCAAATTAACTGACCAAAAGGCGCCCGTTAAATTTAATAGCGGCTGCTGCGTTCGGAACCAGCGTATTCACGCCGTCCACCGCCACCGCGTTCCTCGCGCGGCTTCGCGACATTCACCGTCAGAGCGCGGCCATCCAAAGAAGCGCCATTGAGGGCCTCGATGGCGTGCTCCGCTTCCTCCTGCGTTCCCATCGTGACAAAGGCGAATCCGCGAGAGCGCCCCGTGGCGCGATCGGTCATCAAATTTGCTTCAAGCACGCTGCCGTGAGCGGCAAAAGCGTCCTGCAAATCGTTTTCGGTGGTGTTGAAGGAAAGATTTCCAACAAACAGTTTATTATTCATGTGATTGATTCCAACTAAGAGACGAGAAGAACCCCTGACCGTTCCCGTTTCCCGGGTTTCGAACCAATCACTGAAGCAACCTCCACCTGATGATCCACCAAGTCTGAACTCTAACAGATCTACTTAAGGCAATGACTATCGGCGTTTTTCTGGAAAAACGCAAGCTTGCTGGATCGTTTATTTATTCCGCGGCTCCCTCGCCGGTCGGTTCCGCCTTCGAAGGTTCAGGCTTCGACCCTGCACCCGGAGGTCGTTCCTCCGGGCTCGCATCCGGCTTTTTCGCCCGCTTGTCGCGCGGCAGCGGCGTGAGCAAAACGTTCAGGTCGCGGTCGCCCAGCATTTTGGGCGGCGAATCCGCGTGACCATACGCGGCTGCGGCACGGACAAATCGGTTCACCACCTCAAAGCCGAATTCCTTGTGTGCCTTTTGCCGGCCTTTGAACCGGAGCTTCACGCGGACTTTGATGTCGTCGCACAGAAAATCAATAGCATGCGAAAGCTTCACCGCGAAGTCATGGGGATCAATCACCGCGCTGAGTTGCAACTCCTTCAACTTGTTACCGGGATTTTGCGAGTGCTTCTCCCGCTTGGATTCCTCGTAGCGGAACTTGCCGTAATCGACAATTCGGCAAACCGGCGGATTCGCGGTGGCCGCGATTTCAATTAGATCCAGGCCTTTGCTCTGAGCGATACGCAAGGCGTCGCCCAAAAGCATCACTCCCAGGGGTTTTTTATCCTCATCGAGGACACGCACCTCACGGGCACGAATTTTGCCATTGCGCCTTTGCGCGGGTTCTCGTGGCGGCCACGAACGGCCAGGAAAGCGGCTCAATGAACTCCTTTCGGTTGAAAACGAGGATTGGGCGTTGCTCCCACCTCAGACTGAGAATAGAATTGATATCGAATAAGGGAATACAGTCGCACGGAATCGACTCGAAGCAACAAGAAAGTTGACGCTGTAATTCTCATTTTGGGCAGGACAGGCACCCCGCCCAATACCGCTAAGATCTTATATTTCTCTCCCGAAGGACAATCTGAAAATAGTTCTACTTTCAACGTTGGGTCAACGATTTGATACATTAAATCCCGAAGGGGTTGCTGAATTCACTCCCGCAAATAGCGGTCATCACACTAAGTCTTTCCGCTATTTGCCTTGTGCAAAACAGGGAAGCAGAGGAGCTTCATTTCGCTCAGGAGGATTTAGCCCAAAGGCGAAAACATGGCCTTGCTCTAAACCGGTCCCTGACCATCACGCCCACGTTTATAAATTGCGATGAAGGACGCGCGCAAAAAGTGCCGGAAGTGCGAAGCAGAAATGAACGCCATTCTGGAAGTTTGCCCGGTCTGTCGCGAGAAACAGCCGGTCATGAAACCCTGGGTGATCTGGTTTTTTCTCGCCGCGTTCCTGCTCGCCTGGGCGGCCTTCTACCGATTTTAAGCGTCCCGGCCCGCCGAGAAGAGCATTTACCACTGTTGCCAGCGCGGAACCTCAGCCACGGCATTCACTCGCTTGACCGCCGTTGTGTTGCGCCGGGGCGTGACATCCATCAATTGGCGGCTTGCCGCCAGATCGTACTCCGCCGCCAACTTTGTAAATCGCGCCGCCGCGGCCGTTTCATTCTGCAGCAGTTCCTTGAGCGCGGTCAGCACGGCCGGCTCTTCCGGCAGGATGATTTTCGCCCAGGACTGGAGGCTGGAATAAGAGGCCACCTTGTAACTGTTGATCTTCCGGCAGACCGAGAGAATCGCCGCATCCAGTACCGCGCCCGTTCCGGAGCGCTGAAGCAGATGCTGCCCCTTTAAGAGCAGGCCCATCATCGCGTCGCACTTTTTTTCGCGCAGGGGCAGTTCAAAACGCTCCAGCATCTCTTTGATTTCATCGACGTGCACGCGAGCGTGTTCGCGGTACGCATCAATCTCCTCTTTCAAAGTCTCGCCCCGAATGGCCGTTTGCATTCTTAAGAGCGCCTTCAATAGCATTCCCTCGACGTGCAGCATCTCCGAGACTTCCTCCCAAAATAATTTTTTTAATGGTTCCATAGTTTATCTGAATCCTCGCCGTGACGAATTCCTGTCACTGCGGTTACAGAAGCGCACTCGCTTTCGCGCCCATACTCATGCCGGCACCGGATAAAGACAATCAGTAAGGTTACTTGCGCCACCCCGGCCAAAGCCCCGAGTGGCGCCGGGTTGGCAACGGGAATTCCCAGGGAGAGACTCATCCACGCTCATCCACATAGGCCGATTCTTTACGCGTGCCCACCCACGTCCAATTGCGGTAAAGTCATTCCTTGAGGAATATTGTGAATTCCTGGTCGAGTGCAGGCTTATCACTTTTATTTACAATTTTGCGAATCTCTGTGAGGTTGAGGGATATGAATTCGAATCCTGTCCAGACGACGAAAAGCCGGGAGCAACTTACGCAAGAACTCGCCAAAGTGCGACGTGCTTCGATGGACGCTTCGGCCCGAGGGGATTTTCGAGCAGTCGCCCGACTGACCGTGGAAGCCGCTCGGCTCAACCGCGCAATTTCGGAAACACAAACGCCCGAACAGCTCGCAAGCTGACCCTGATCCTGATCCCGCTTTTTCGCGCCAGCGACTCGCCCGTCTCCGCTCATCCGCCCATCACTGCCCGCTTCAAAACATTCAGAAGTGTTCGCTTGCCCGCCAGACTTGGCCAATGCCACAGCCAGACTATTATAAATGGCAATTCCCGTAAACGTGTCCCGATAGTTCGCGCGTCTCAACACTTTTTTACCAATCGCCGAACGAGCGATTTGACTCAAAAAGATTGTTACCGAAGGCGGGGTGTAATGGTTTGAGGAAGCCATTCGTTGACTCAAAAGGGGTGTGACCGAGCGATGGACACCAAAATGAGTCAAAAAACGCGTGAAGAAGTGTTGGAGAAGCTGCGGCCCCGATATGGGAGAGCGGGCAAAGAACACAAAGGCAAGATCATCGATGAAGTGGTGCAACTCTTCGATTATCACCGTAAAGCCGCGCTTCGGGCCCTGCGGATGAAAGAACGGGCCAGCGGGCCGTATATCATTGGCCGACCGAAGGAGTACGATTCAGAAAAGCTCATCGCCATTCTGGCGTCTTTGCTTCTTCCGGCGCTGGCCACGGCCAAGGCCAAAGCGAGCCGCATCGTTTGCATGAACAATCTCAAGCAGTGGGGCTTGGCCATGGCGCTCTACGCGGACGACAATAAT
>DASYTB010000386.1:0-9494 GCA_036002705.1 Verrucomicrobiia bacterium | reverse complement strand
AACTCATTTGCTGCCCCAGCGCGAAGGTAAAGATGACTCCGAGCACTGCGCCGACAAAAAGCGATGGCAGCAGCGCCTGCGTGACACGCTTCGTGGCGGGCGACCAAAACGGTTCGCGATCCTTTAATGATTGGCGACGGGCCAGGAAATAGGCGCCGAGCAAGCCGACAACACTCAGAGACATCCAGTAAAGACCAAAGTGGAACGCCGTATCGATCCCGAGCACCGCTCCGCCGATGCTGCCGGCGATTCCGAGCAGGCCGAGGAACGTCATGATCGGCCCCAACGCGCGGCGATAAATGGCCGAGCGCTCCATCAGCGTCCGGATCACTTGCAGTCTCTCGGCGGCGGTCTCGGCATCCATTGGATTACTTTGTAATACAAAGTGAATGTTTTGTCAATAGGTGAATGGGTGAATTTGCGCGCTGCCGTAACGGCTCTTGATGCAGAGTCGCTGTCAAAAGATAATTCAGACAATCTAAACCGGTGCCTTGGATAGGCGGAGAACGAATACGGAATTCTGGCGCGATGAGCTCAGGGAAAGGATGAGCAAAATCAGTATCCACGTCATTAGCACCTTATTCCGAAAATCGCCCAATTCCGGCTCGACGAACCGTGAAAAGGCGGTAGCCTGCTTTTGACCCGCATGCGAAACGCGTTTTATCCCGGCATGGCCGCAGGCGCGCTTCTTTTGTTCCTGGGCTGCTCGCGCTCGAGCGAGAGGATTAATTCGTCTCAAGCGCCCGCGCCTCCTGAAAAAACTCTTTCCAGTGAAGAGCGGTTTGCTTCGGCTCTTCCGCATGTTGGCGGACCTTCGGGTTACGTTGGGTCAAGAGCATGTCAGAACTGTCACCAGGACCAATATGAGAGCTGGCATCGCAGTTACCACCGCACCATGACCCAGATCGCCTCCGATGAATCGGTGCAGGCGGATTTCAATCATGTCGTTCTTCCCACCGAGACGGCGCGGTTCACCCTGAACAAACGTGGCGGGGAGTACTGGGTGCATATGGAGCCGTTGGTGCAGAGTGCGCCGGAAGGCGGACAGTCCGCCGGGCTGGATGCCCGGTTGGGTCTGGTCACGGGTTCACACCACATGCAGGTGTTCTGGGTGCCGGAGGGGCACGGCAACATCCAACTGGGGTTCCCTTTCACCTGGCTCATTCCGGAAAAACGCTGGGTTCCGCGGAATTCGACCTTTGTGCGTCCGCCAGATCTTCCGCATCACTCGGAAATTTGGAATGTGGTTTGTAGCCGCTGCCACACAACGGGTGTCGAACCCCGCGCGCACATCGCGGAACGCGACGTTCAAACACGGGTTGGCGAGCTCGGAATTGCCTGCGAGGCGTGTCATGGGCCGGGACGAAGGCACGTCGAATCGCAAAATGCGGCAGCGACGCGCTCCAGTGCATCCCAAAAGTCTCTGGAACCTGGAGAAATTATTCATCCGAAGAAACTGGGCGCCGAACGGGCGGCCCAGATCTGCGGCTTCTGCCATTCAATGAAATGGATTGATCACAGCGAGAATTGGAAGGAGAACGGCTTTCACTATCGCCCTGGAGATGATCTCGAGGCAACGACGCCAACTATTCGGCCATCGAGCGTCCACAAAATCCCCGGGCTGGAGGACTATCTTGCGCGCAATCCCGAACTGCTGGCAGATTTCTTCTGGCCGGACGGAATGATCCGGGTGAGCGGGCGCGATTACAATGGGTTGATCGAGTCGCCGTGCTATAAAAGTGGGAAATTTTCCTGCCTTTCCTGCCACTCGTTGCATGAAAGCGAACCCGCCGGACAGCTCGCCGCCAAAGCGAAAGGAAACGGCGCCTGCATCCAATGCCACGAGCAGTTCAAGGAATCCGCTCAATTGGCAGCGCATTCGCACCACAAGGCGGAGTCCTCCGGCAGCGAGTGCTACAATTGCCACATGCCGCATACCACCTACGGCGTGCTCAAGGCCATTCGCAGCCACCAGATCAGCAGCCCGCGCGTCGCGACCGATTTGGCAACGGGGCGGCCGAACGCGTGCAACTTATGCCATTTGGACCGAACACTTCGATGGACGAGTGAGACATTGCGCGAATGGTATGGCCAGGAACAAATCACCTTTCCACCCGAAGCCGCGACGAATGTTTCGCATCTGGTTAACTTGGCCCTCTCCGGTGATGCCGGGCAGCGCGTTCTGGCGGCGTGGCACTTTAGTTGGCCGCCCGCGTTGCAGGCTTCAGGTACAAATTGGATCGCGCCAGTGCTCGGCCAACTGCTGGATGATCCATACGCCGGTATCCGTTGTGTGGCGGAACGATCGTTGCGAAGCGTTTCCGATCTGACGCCTGCTGAATACGATTATCCGACCGATGTGCGCGCAAGGCCTTCCGCCCGCGAAAAGGTGTGGGCCGCCTGGGAGCAGCGACAGAATGAGGCGCTTTCGGAAGGTAGAGCTGAAGCACTTCTGTCTTGGCCGAAACAGCCTGAGCGAATGAGAACTGCTTTCGAGGAGCGCCTGAAGGCGCGAAACGACCGTCCCGTGCGATTGCGTGAATAGCACTGGAACGACCGCTGCTCTCACTTCCCGTTTTACTCTGGGCGGATTGCCGCGTAACTATACCGCGCGTTTAATGAGTTTTTTCGAAAAATTGAAGTTCAATTCGGACGGGCTGATCCCCGCGATCATTCAGGAACAATCCACCGGGCGGGTTCTGATGATGGCGTGGATGAATCGCGAATCGATTCAAAAGACGATCGACCAGGGCAAAACGGTTTTTTGGAGCCGTTCGCGGCAAAAGTATTGGGTGAAAGGCGAGAGCAGCGGGCATGCCCAGTCGGTGAAGGACATCGCGTTTGATTGCGACGGCGATACGCTGCTGATCCAGGTCGAACAAACAGGGGCGGCTTGCCACGAGGGCTACAAGAGCTGTTTCTTCCGCTCAATTCGGGAAAAGGGCGACTCATTTCAGACGACCGAGCCGCAATTGGTCAAACCCGAAGAGATTTACGGGAAGCAGTGATGGGCGACGACTTCGTCCCATTTGGCAGTCCGCTCTACTTCGTGATTCTCGCGGGTCTTCTGGTGGCGCGTTCGATGGACTTCCTGAGCACCTGGGTGGCAACGCCGAACCTCGTTTTGGAAGCAAACCCGATCGCTAAAAAAATGGGCTGGCGCTTCGGGCTGATTTTCAACGCGGCGCTCTGTTTCCTTTTTGCCCTCTGGCCGCTGCCTTCGATCGTCATCATCACCACGAGCACGCTCGTCGCGGCGCGGAATTTTCAATCCGCCTGGCTGATGCGCTCCTTCGGCGAGCATCAGTATCGAATGTGGATGAGCGAGCGAATCTCCGAAGCGCCGCGTCCGCTTTTCCTGTTTTGTCTTTTGGCGCAAACGTCTCTTGTGGGCCTGCTCGGCAGCGGGTTGATGTATTTCAGCCAACTCATGCTGATCCCCTTTGGCGTCGGCATGGGAATGGTTACTTACGCCTTTGCGATCCTCGTTTTCTCGCTGCTTTCTGTTTGGCGCACCCGGAAGACCCAGCTATAAAGTCGCGCTCGTTTATGTACTCTCCGACGCTCGAAGAGTTTATCGAATTGGCCAAACAGGGGAACCTGGTGCCGGTCACGCGCAAACTGCTGGCCGACCTGGAAACCCCCGTCTCCGCGTATTACAAAATTCGCGGGCAGGGTGAATCCTTTCTTTTCGAATCAGTGGAAGGTGGCGAGCACCTCGGACGCTATTCGTTTGTGGGCTGTAACCCGCGCGCGATTATTCGGCAGACACGCGACATGGTGGAATACATCGAGAACGGGCGAGTCATCGAGCAATTCAAGGTGGCGGCCAAAGGCGAGAGCGCCCGTACGCCGACGTCCACCGTGCACGACGGATTGGAAGTGATTGAACGCATCCTCCGGAACTATCGCCCCGTCACGCTGCCTAATTTGCCGCGTTTCACTGGCGGGGCTGTCGGCTTTATCGGCTACGAGTTCATCCACGACGTTGAACCCGTCGTGCCGCGCCCGCCGCACGATGACCTGAAGACGCCGGTCATGTATTTCCTCATCGCGGATGAATTGCTCATTTTCGATCGCGTCAACCAAACGCTCACTGTTTTGGTGAATGCGATCATCGACGGCGGCGTCTCGCCCGCCGAAGCCTATGAGAACGCCGTCAACGAAATCGAGCGTCTGATCTCGCTTCTTGAACAACCGACCGAATACATTCCGATCACCGTCCCGCGTGACGTACCGCAGGTGCCCTTCGAATCAAATGTTCCCAGGGAGCGCTTTCTTACGAACGTCGCAAAAGCCAAGGAATACATAGTGGCCGGGCATATCATTCAGGTGGTCGGTTCCCAGCGCTTTTGCACCCACGTCAAAGCTTCGCCTCTCGACATTTATCGGGCCGCCCGCTCGATCAATCCTTCCCCTTACATGTTCCTCCTCGAACTGAACGGGTTTTCCCTCGTCGGCGCTTCGCCCGAAATCCATGTCCGCTGCGAAGATCGCACCGTTGAGATTCGTCCCATCGCTGGCACGCGACCGCGCGGCAAAACGCCGGAAGCCGATCTGGCGAACGAAAAGGAGTTGCTCGCCGATCCCAAAGAGCGCGCCGAACACGTCATGCTGGTCGATCTCGCTCGCAACGATATCGGGCGCGTCTGCGATTTCGGCTCCGTCCAGGTAAAAGAGCTGATGGTCATCGAGCGCTACAGCCACGTCATGCACATCGTCTCCGAAGTCGAAGGCCATTTGCGCGCGGATCGCACGCCATACGATCTCATGCGCGCCACGTTTCCTGCTGGCACTTTAAGCGGCGCGCCGAAAATCCGCGCGATGCAAATCATCTCCGAATTGGAACAAACCGCCCGCGGCCCTTACGGCGGTTGCGTTGGTTATTTTTCCTTCAACGGAAATCTCGATTGCTGCATCACCATCCGCACCGCGCTGCTCAAGGACGGCAAAGCCTACGTGCAGGCGGGCGGCGGCTGGGTCAACGACTCTGCTCCGGAACTCGAATTCCAGGAAACGGTGAACAAGGCGAAAGCAATGCTCAAAGCCATCGCGCTAGCCGAGGGCTTTTCGTCCTGACGCAGCTCTGCCTTGGCATTACCGCTGACGGAGCGCGGACATTTCTGTCCGCACCTCCAGAAGAAGAACAGCACTTGCAGTCGTCAGCTCACCTGCGATCAGCCCGGAGGATTTGTAAAATTCCATCTCTCGTCCCGAACACTTGCGGACAGGAATATCCGCGCTCCACTAACGACAAAACGGCGTCGTGGCGGTGGCAAGATGCGCCCCTCTATCCGAATGAGCTGCTGAATATCGTGCGCTCGGCTCAAGGATCAGCTAAAAATTAGCTCATGCCTTTGCGCCTTTGCTTGCTCGCCGTTTTTTTTGTTGCCGCGCTGCGCGCCGCGGAACCGGACGTCTCGCCTTCCGATCTTCCGCGCGTTCCCGCGACGGAGCCTTCGCGGGCGCTCTCGACTTTTAAAATCCGGCCGGGGTTGCGTCTTGAACTCGCCGCCGCGGAACCCCTCGTGGTCGATCCCATCGCGATCTGTTTTGATGAAGATTCGCGGCTCTTCGTCGTTGAGATGCGCGATTATTCCGAGCGCCGCGACGAACGGCTCGGGCGCATCCGCTTGCTGGAAGACACCGATGGAGATGGCAAGTTCGACAAGTCCACCATTTTTGCCGAAGACCTCCCCTGGCCGACGGCGCTCATTTGGTCCAACGGCGGCCTGCTTGTCGGCAGCACGCCGGATATTCTTTACTTCAAAGACACAGATGGGGATGGCAAGGCCGACGTGCGCAAGGTGGTTTTTACAGGCTTCGGTTCGCAGGCTGCGCGGCTCAACGTTCAGCAATTATTTAATTCGCTCACCTGGACGCTCGACCATCGAATTCACGGCGCGACGGGCGGAAACGGTGGTGTCATTCGTTGCCTCGAACATCCCGAATACCCGCCGCTGGATTTGCGGAACTCGGATTTTTCTTTTAACCCGCGCACGCTGGAGATGCGCCGTGAAAACGGCGGCGGGCAGTATGGGCTGAGCTTCGACAATGCCGGACGCAAATTCGTTTGCAGTAACAGCGCGCACATTCGCGACGTCATGTACGATTACAATTGGGTCCTGCCTGAAATGCAATACGCCCTCCCGTCGCCTTCGCTGGATATTCCCGTCGATGGACCCGCAGCCGAGGTTTATCGCATCAGCCCGGACGAACCGTGGCGGGTCATTCGCACTCGCTGGCGCGTGGCGGGTTTGGTCTCCGGGCCGATTGAAGGTGGCGGGCGCGCTTCGGGTTATTTCACGGGCGCTTCGGGAATTACCATTTATCGCGGCACGGCTTTGGGTCCGGAATTCCTTGGGGATGCTTTCATTGCCGACATCGGCAGCAACCTGGTTCATCGGAAAAAGCTCCATTCGAATGGAGTGCCCTTCAAAGCGGAGCGCGCCGCGGATGAAGAGAAATCCGAGTTTCTCGCCTCGACAGACAACTGGTTTCGCCCCGTCACTTTCGCCAATTCTCCGGATGGAGCGCTCTATGTGATCGATATGTATCGCGAGGTCGTCGAACATCCATGGTCGCTTCCCGCGAACATTAAGAAATACCTCGATCTGAACAGCGGGAATGATCGGGGACGCATCTATCGCGTCGTCGGGCCCGACTTCAAGCAACCAGCCCTGCCCAAATTTTCGCGAGCCAGCACGAGCGAATTGGTTGCTTTGCTTGACCACCCGAATGGATGGCATCGCGATACGGCTTCGCGGCTCCTTTACGAAAAGCAGGACCGCGGCGCCATTGAACCAATTCGCAAACTGCTTCGCTCGGCTAAATCTCCCAACGGACAGATCCATGCGCTTGGCGCGCTAAGCGGGTTGAATGCTTTGCAGGATGACGATCTCGCGGTTGCCGCCGCTTCCACCGATGCCGACGTGCGCGAGGTGGCGCTCCGTTTTGCCCTCGGACACAAGCCCATCAACGCTAAACTGGAGGGAGCGTTGCGCGCGGCAGTGAAGGATCCAATTCCGCGCGTTCGTTACCAACTTGCATGGACGCTGGCGTCCGTTCCGATTGAGGGTAAAGCCGGCCTCCTTCGCGAATTGGCGGCAAATGCAAACGATCCATGGGAACGTCACGGGATCATGGCAGCCATCAGCATGGAACCGGCGCTTGCCGCCGAGTTTCCGATGGCCTTTTCTTCGAACGCTAAACGGCGGCCATCAAAAGGTTCGGCTCCGGCTTTCGTCCCGAACGCCACTGCCTCGCGCGCCGAGGTCGTGAAGCAACTCGCGCCCGCGCTCCAACTCACTGGGAACGCGGCGAAAGGAAAAACGATCTTCCTGGAGCGCTGCTCCTCATGCCACCGCCTCTTCGGACAGGGAACGCCGGTCGGGCCGGACCTCGAGTCGGTCCGAAGCTCCGGGAAAGAAACCATTTTCAACAACATCCTCGATCCCAATCGCGAAATCTCGAAGGGCTTTGATACCTACGAAATCAGCACCAAAGGCGGAGGCGAACCGTTGGTTGGTATTCTGGCGAATGATTCACCAAACGGCCTCACCATTCGCCAGGCCAATGGGATCGAGACATTCATCCAACGTAATCGCGTCGAAAAAATGCACTCGATTGGAAAGTCGCTGATGCCCGAAGGCCTCGAAGCCGCGCTGACGCCACAGGATTTGGCCAATCTCCTCGCATTTATTACGGGACAGCCGTAACAGCAGCGAGCACTCTCGCGGCCAGTGTTTGGAGCTTGCGTGATCATAGTGATATAACGATTTGTTTGCAATGGTGGCCCGCGTCGCGCTCGATTTGACTCTACGGAAGGAGTTTGACTATTTCATTCCTCCGCAGCTTGAGGGACAGGTGCTGGTCGGGTCGCGCGTCAAGGTGCCCTTTGGTTCGCGGCTCGTCCTTGGGTCGGTGACGGCGCTGCTGCGGCATTCGGAGCATGACACGCTCAAGACGATCAATAAGTTGATCGGCGAACACTCGCAAATTCCGTCGAAAGTTTTCGAACTGGCCTGCTGGATTTCCGAGTATTATTGCTGCCCATTAGACGTGACCTTGCGGTCAGTGCTGCCCGAGGCGGTGCGACAGGAGGAACCCGGCTGGAAGGAGCGGTTGTTGGTGAGGTTCCTCGCGGAACCGGTGGATTCGCACGCGCTCTCGAAGCGGGTGCTGGAGATCATCGCGCTGCTGCGGGAGAAGAAATCAGCGCGGCTGCAGGAGTTTCTTAAAGAGGCGCGGACGACGCCGGGCACGTTGAAGAAGCTCGAAGAGGCGCACTTGATCACGATCACGCCGGAAATCTCGGAGCGCGATCCGTATGCGAACGAGGTGATTCTCCCAACGCAGCCACTCACGCTGAACGCGGAACAATCCGCAGCCTTGAGCAAGATTACCGGCGCGATGGATCGCGAGCCGAGTGCGGCCGCTTCGTTTTTGCTTCATGGAGTGACGGGCAGCGGCAAAACCGAAATTTATTTGCGAGCCATCGCGCACGCGCTGGAGCGGGGCACGGGCGCCATCGTGCTTGTCCCGGAAATTTCGCTCACACCGCAAACGGTTGAGCGATTTAAAGCGCGGTTCAGCTCGGGAAATCTCAAGACCCTCGTCGCGGTGTTGCACAGCCATCTTTCCGCCGGGGAACGTCACGATGAATGGCAGAAAATCCGGCAAGGGCGAGCGCGGATTGTGATTGGCGCACGCTCGGCGATCTTTTCTCCGATCGAAAAACTTGGACTTATCATTGTCGATGAAGAGCACGAGTATTCTTATAAGCAGGAGGAAAGCCCGCATTATAACGCGCGCGATTGCGCGGTGGTGCGGGCGCAATTGGAAAGCGCCGTGGTCGTGCTCGGCTCGGCCACACCTTCGCTCGAGAGCTATTACAACGCGCGGATCGGCAAATACACCCTGCTCGAACTTCCCACGCGCGTTGACGACCAGAAAATGCCGTTGGTGCGAGTGGTTGATATGCGGCTCGAGGCGCGGCGGGAGAAGGGGACGCCGATTTTTTCGCAAATGCTGCGGGAACGGATTCTCCAGCGGCTTGAACGCGGGGAGCAAACGATTTTGTTTCTGAACCGCCGCGGTTACGCGTCGTCGCTGCAGTGCCCGAAATGCGGCTTCGTCGCAGGGTGCCCCAATTGCAGCGTATCGCTGACGTATCATCGGCATAATCAGAGGCTCATTTGCCATATCTGCGGCTACACCAGCGCAGCTCCCACCGTTTGCCCGGAGCCGAATTGCAAAAATCCCGCGATTCGCTATGCCGGTGTCGGAACGGAGCGCGTCGAGGAAACATTGCCAAAATTGTTTCCCAAGGCGCGCATCGCCCGAATGGATTCCGATTCGCTCAAGCGGAAGGACGATTACCGCCGCATCCTCGGCGATTTCCGAACGGGCAAGATCGATATCCTGCTCGGGACCCAGATGATTGCCAAAGGCCTTCATTTTCCGAATGTAACCCTGGTCGGGATCATTTACGC
>DASYTB010000385.1:0-1600 GCA_036002705.1 Verrucomicrobiia bacterium | reverse complement strand
GTGCGTGAGAGGCAGTGGATACGTCCGAACCCTCCAAAACTTCGGCGACTGCCAACTGCACATCGAATGGGCCACTCCCACTCCTCCGCACGGTGAAGGCCAGGGTCGCGGCAATAGTGGCGTGTTTTTCGGACTCGATCGCTACGAAGTTCAGGTCCTCGATTCTTTCGGCAGTAAGACCTACGCAGACGGCTCAGCTGGCTCGCTTTACGGGCAATATCCGCCCCTCGTTAATGCAAGCATTGGACCCGGCAAATGGCAGGTCTATGACATTATTTACACGGCACCGCGCTTCAATGATTCGGACGAGCTGCGCTCCCCGGCCCGTTTCACGGTCTTTCACAACGGCGTCCTGATCCAAAATAATGTCGAACTGACCGGCCCGACCAGTTGGCTTGAACGCGCTCCCTACCAGGCTCATCCCGAGAAACAGCCACTTTCATTGCAGGACCACGGCAATCCCGTCCGCTTCCGAAATATCTGGGTCCGCCAACTCGGCAAACCCGGCAAAAATGAATTCACTCTCCCCAACAAGCTGCTCGAATCCTACGTCGGGCGCTACCAACGCGAACCGAATCAATTCATTGAAATCTCAACCCAGGAACGCCAACTCGTCGCCACAATGGGCGATGTCCGCTTCGTTCTTTTCGCCGAATCGCCTAAAAAATTCTTTGCCAAAACCACCGACTTCCAGATCGAATTTCAGACCGACTCCGCAGGAAAACCCACCGGCCTTCTTTGGTCCGTCGGCGAAGGCGCAAATCCAGCCAAGCGAGTCAATCAGCCCGATAAAGACGGGAGCAAAGATGCCCGATAAAAATCTCTGAGCCGCGAGATTTGACTGTCTGCCCGCCGTTCCCTAGCATGAGAGAAAATTGATTTATGGCCGCAAAAACCGCAGAGAAGGAAAAAGAAAAAGCACCCGCAGCCGACAACAAAGCCGCGGAAGCCGCTAAGATTTCCGCCGCCCGCCAGCGCGATCTCGACGCCGCAATTTCCACCATTCACAAAACTTACGGCGATGGCAGCATCATGCGCCTCGGCGACGCGCACCTGAAAAAGATCGAAGTTATTCCAACGGGCGCTCTCGCAGTTGATCTCGCACTCGGTGTCGGCGGCCTCCCGCGCGGACGCGTCGTCGAAATTTTCGGGCCCGAATCCTCCGGCAAAACGACGCTCATGCTCCACGTCGTTGCGAACGCGCAAAAAAACGGCGGCCTCGCCGCGTTTATCGACGCTGAACACGCCCTCGATCCCATTTACGCAAAACGCCTCGGCGTAAATATTGAAGATCTCCTCGTCTCTCAACCTGACAGCGGCGAAGAAGCCCTCACCATTTGCGAAACGCTCGCCCGTTCAAACGCCCTGGACGTAATCGTAATCGACTCCGTGGCCGCGCTCGTTCCCAAGGCCGAACTCGAAGGTGAAATGGGCATGCACACGATGGGTATGCAGGCGCGTCTCATGAGCCAGGCGCTTCGCAAATTGACGGCCATTCTGGCGAAGGCGAAGACTACCTGCATCTTCACCAATCAGATGCGGGAAAAAGTCGGCGTCATGTTCGGTAATCCCGAAACGACCCCCGGAGGCAAAGCGCTAA
>DASYTB010000384.1:0-2336 GCA_036002705.1 Verrucomicrobiia bacterium | reverse complement strand
TCGAATTGTGATTCAGCCCAAAGCCGGGCGTACTTTTGGCAGCGCGCCCAATGATCGGCCGCATCCCGGAACGAGTAGTGATAGAGATCTCCGCTCAATGGCACAACTCGGCCGGTCAATTCGATCCGCTCGTGAACTTTGCCTCCCGCGAAATAACCCCGATCCCGTCGAAAAAGCCGCACCAGCCGGTCCGGATACCAGTCCCCGTGTCGAATCCAACGATTCTCGTAAAAAACACAGCGGGGCATGCTATAGCCGGTCACCGTCGGATCGCTCGCGGCCTTTTTTAGTTCCAACACTTCCTCCCGTAAGCGCGGCGAAAGCTCTTCATCCGCGTCCAGGCTGAAAACCCAGTCATGAGTCGCCAGGGATAATGCCCGATTTTTCTGCCCCACATAGCCGAGCCATTCCTGTTGGACCCAGCGTGCTTTGAATTCCCGCGCGATCTTTTCCGTGCCGTCGGTGCTGCCGGAATCGACAAAAACAATCTCATCTGCGAGGTCGCGGCAGCTCGCCAGGCACCGCCCGAGGCTGGCCTCTTCATTCAGCGTGATAATGCAAAAAGAGATGGTCACCGCGATTTTTCCCGCCCGGCAAGTTCTAGGACGGAGGTCGTCTCGGTAACATTCCGCTCGATGCCGATCTGCTCGTTGCTCGGTGTGAATTCGGGAGGGCCCTTTCTTCGCCAGAACTCCACCGCTTTGAGCACGGAATCCGTTTGCGCCGGATCGGAAATCACGGAGCCATTCCTGCCCGGTTCAATCAATTCGTTCGCCCCGTCAAATTCGGTGGTGATCACCGGCAAGCCGGCGGCCATCGCTTCGAAACAGGCATTTGCCGAGGGGTCATAAATCGAGAGCGAGGTAAACAGATCCGCCGCGGCATAGGCGGCCGTCACATCGCGAACCGGGCCCACATAGCTGACATTTTCCGCTCTCGGCCAGTGTCCTTTTCCCTTCCCAACCACGAGCAGCCTTGCGCCCTTAGGCATCCGTTTCATCGCTTGCAGGACAAAGCGCAGCCCTTTTCGTTCCCACCCTGAACCCACAAAAAGCAGGAGGAACTCCGTCCCCGTGATGCCGAACCGAAGTCGAGCCTCCTCGCGTTTCGCCCTCGCGGCGTTGAATTTCGCATATTCGATTCCATTCCGGATAAGATGCATTCGCTCCACCGGGTAATTGAACCGCTCAACAATTTCGTTTCGGACCATTTCCGAATTAACAATGATCCGCCGCGTGTTTTGCGGCGAAATTGTTTCTCTTTCCAGTCGCAGCATGCGCCGGTGAAAAGGGCTGACTCCAGCGAAAGGCTTTCGCCAAAAAGGAGCAAACCGCTTCTGCTGACGCAACCAATTATAATGGACGCCATCTCCGGCGCGATACACATCCTGGCGCACCGTCCGTTCCAAACTAAAAACGCAATCGAAGCGCGAACCATCGAGCAGCCGCGCCACCTCCCGAGCGAAGTGAATCGATCGTTGTCCCCGCGACGCGCACCGCGCGATCGGATGGAACTCGCATCCCTCCAGCGGTTCCCATCCCTCCGCAAAGAGATGCACTTCATGCCCGCGCCGCGCCAATTCCTGCATCAGACGGCCCAAGTACAGCTCCGCGCCTCCCGTCGGCGAGAACTGTCGGCGAACCAGAGCGATCTTCATGGCGCGCCACGATCCTTAAACCCTCCCACGCGGTCAAGAAAGAGCACGATGTAGCGGCAATCCCTCAGGTTACGGCTTTTCGCCCGCATAACCGGACTCACGTGGAACACATTTCCTCGATGAAAAATGCAGTTGCGCACTCCGCCGGGCAAGCTTTATGCTGTCCGCCAGTGAAATCAGGGTTGATTCGCTGATCGGTGTCCTTTGCGATCCGCGCGGCGTTCAGTTTCAACCACTAAGCCGAGGTTATTATGAGATCGATATGGAAGGGTTACATCCGATTTTCGTTGGTCACCATTCCGATTCGGATTTATAACGCCGTTAACACGGACGAAACCATCCGCTTCAATCAACTGCACAAGGAAGATAACGGCGCCGTCGGCTACGAGAAAAAATGCAAAAAATGCGGCAAAACCCTTACGTCGGAAGAGATCTGTAAAGGCTACCAATTTGAGCCGGAGCAATACGTCATCGTTTCCCCGGAAGACCTCGACAAAATCAAGCTCCAGAGCACCAAGGCCATCGAGATCGAAGGTTTTATTGATTCCAGCGAAATTCAGCCGTCCCTCTACGAATCTCCCTATTTCGCGGGCCCGGACGGTTTGGTCGCCTCGAAAGCCTACGCGCTCTTGAGCGAGGCGCTCAAGGCGAGCGGCAAAGTCGGTATCGGCAAAGTTGT
>DASYTB010000383.1:0-2866 GCA_036002705.1 Verrucomicrobiia bacterium | reverse complement strand
GCGAGAAAATCGAGGCTCCAATTGGACCAATGTTGGTTAACCTCGGCGAAGGATTTCGGCTGGCTGTCCTTGTGGTACTCCGATTCAAAAAAATCGCGGACCACGTACGGATCGCTTTGCTCTCGCATGACCACGGTCGCGGTCAGGTTCGTGCGCAGCGTGACCTGGTGCGAAAAGTTAATTCGCTGCCGTTCATCCTGAATCGGGTGGTTGAAGGGGTCTTCGCGCGGATTATTGTCGTGGATATAGTAGTAACGGAAACGTCCCGTTCCCCACTTCGGATCGGACCACTCGATATCCGGCCCGACGCCGATGCCGCGTTTTTGGTAGAGGTCGATATCCACGCCCGCGAGCATGTTTGTCAGCAGCGGGAAGTGATATGAGCTGCGCAGGTACGGGCCGAAGACGCTGCGATATCCCGGGGTCACGCGCCAAAACGCAGCGTGCTGAGTGAAGGTCCGTTTATAGTACGGAAGGACAAACACCGGTGTGTTGCCGAGATAAATCGTCGCGTTCTTTGCCTCGACGCTTTTTCCGGCGGTCACTCGGAATTGCTTGGCTCGCACCCGGAAGCTCGGGTTTTTCACATCATCGGTCGTCAGGAAGGCGTCATCCGCGGTGGACGTTTGCGCGTTGATGTCGCCGTCGAACTGCAGGCCGGAAAGAAAATAGGGCGAGAATCCGGCGCTGAAGTTCTCGCCCTTCATCAAGCCGGTCTTGTAATTGTATTCCAGATGCTCGCCCGTCCAGGCACGGCGCTCGTCGCGGAAACGGACGCTTCCGTCGGCGATGATGTCGCCCGTGTTCTCGCTGAAAGCGACCTGCGTCGCCACCAATTCCATGTCCCGATAACGCACCACGACGCCCCGCCGGTAGAAGGTGATGCCTTCGTCGAGCGATTGAACCATTTCGCTCTCGCCGTTCAGCCCTTCGATGATGATCGTATCCACGTCTTTGGGTTCGGCGTCGCGAGCCGGGGGATTTGCCGCGGGAGCGTTCGTGCTGACCCCATTTCCGGCAGCCGCCAGCGCGCCCGCGGTTGAAGAAGCGAGCAGAACCGCAATCAAAGGAGGCAGCTTTCCCATGGGCGGCGGACAGATAATCAAAAGGACACCGCACTGCCAAGCGGTTTAATGGGTTTGCTGGGCATAAGACAGGGTCCGCTTGCGCTCTGTGGAAAAGGGAAGTCTCTTCGACTGCTGCGCAAAAGCCTAGTTCATGGCGCGTGCTCTGGTTCGGCGCGTTTTGTGAGTTGGGATTTTAGATATGCGTCTGGCGGGGCTTGTTTCCACGCGGTTAGCCAGAGGTCGCTGAGCATTTGGGCGCCGGCGGTGAGGCGTTCGCGCATGAATTTGCGCCCTTCCTGCTTGTCGCCGGATGCGCTGAGTTTTCCGGCTTTTTCAAGTTCGTAGAGGGGTTCGACAAAGGCGTGCTGTTCGAGCACGTATTGCAACACGCGGCCGAAGACGGGCGAGTTGGCTCCGGACGAACTTTGCCAAAGGATTTGAGCGGGATGCAGGGCTGGTTGGAGTTCCGCAACGGCGGGGAAACCTGCTGTCATGAGAAACCCTCCATCGATCCAGGCGTGAAAAGTGTGATTGGTGGTGTAACCTCTTGGGTTCGCGCCGTTCCACCCGTTATAATTGGAAGTGGTGTGGAGTGGTTGGGAGGCATCGGCGACGAAATGACCCATCACGCCCATGATGTAGATGACATTTTCCTGGGCATTGATGATTTCATCGGGAGTTCCGTTTTCGCGAAAGACTTTCAGATAAGAAAAGGCGGATTCGAGTTTTCCGTAATACTCAGTGATCGCCCAAGGGAGAAAGCCAGGGAGCGCGCGGATGTGCTCCAGGTCACGCGCGGGGTCTATCTTCGGAAAATGATCCGGATTGGCGGCTCGCGCTCGGGCCGTTTGGGCAACGAAATCGTAGCGGAACGGACTCAGGGACTTAGGTTCGATGCCATACAGCGCGAGGTCTTCGACATCGAGGTAATGGTCGGGATTGTTGACGTGTTTGAGGGGAAGTTCGTTTGTATTTCTCCAGCGGTCGGCTTCACCGCCGAGAAAGGCAATGCGTTTGCTGGCCTTATCGGATTTCACGAAATCAGGAAAATCCGACGGGAGCGCGCCAATCGCGAGTCGATTCACCAGGTAATGGCCTTCGTAATCATACGCCAGGGTGGCGCGGATCGCGAGGACGAGCCAGAGGCCGATAATTTGTGTTCGCATAAAAGTAAGCGGGCCGCGCCAGCCCAGCATGCATACCGCGGCCCACTATCTCCTCAGCATTTTGCGTGAAAGGTCAAGGAACAGAAACACGATAAAAGCGCACGTCCTGACGCAGAAAAGAACCGAACATTATTCGCCACGGGTATATAGGGGCTCGGCGGCGTCAGAAGCACCAAAGACCAAACCCTATTTCAGAGGGATTTGTTTCCGGTGGAAGGCCGAGAATCAGTTCCATCGTTCGATCATGCCCAAACCAGGTTATGAGCAGCCACTGTTAATAATATTGTTAATTGTTAATAACTTTTAACCTGATTGACACCGAGTCGTAACACCCGGAAGTGACATTTGGATTAATGAAAAAGGTTTTGATCCTGACCGCTTCTTTCGGAGAGGGCCATAATACCGCCGCGCGCAACATACGGGACGCGCTTGATTTATTGAGCGAAGACGTGGCTGTGGAAGTGCTGGATCTGTTCGCGCAGACCTATGGTGTGCTGAACAAAATACTGACCAAAACCCATCTTCAAATCGTGCAGCACACCCCGAAGCTTTGGGGAGAAATCTACAAATGGCTCGACAATTCTCCGATGCTTGAACGCAACCTGGGCATGATGACCCGTTTGAAAAATGCCA
>DASYTB010000382.1:0-29233 GCA_036002705.1 Verrucomicrobiia bacterium | reverse complement strand
GACCTGGTGATTGCGGATATATCGCTCAAAGGAAGCAACGGGATTGAGCTGTTGAAGAATATCAAAGTGCGTTTTCCCAAGACGCTCGTCCTTGTCCTTTCAATGCATGATGAGTCGCTTTATGCCGTTCGCGCGCTCCGCGCCGGGGCGGCGGGTTACATCATGAAACAGGAGGCGACGGAGAAAGTTTTAACGGCCATCCACCAGGTGCTTTCAGGCGAGATTTACCTGAGTGAGCGCATGGAAAAGAAAATGATGCATCAATTGGTCGGCGGTCGCACGGCGCGGACCGGATCGCCCATTGAGGATCTCAGCGACCGTGAGCTTGAAGTTTTCGGCCTCATCGGGCAGGGGCACGGGACGCGCCAGATCGCCGAAGAACTGCATTTAAGTATTAAGACGATTGAATCTCATCGCGCGCACATCAAAGAGAAATTAAACCTTCGGAACGCCACCGAACTGGTCCAACATGCGATTCAGTGGCGGGAGGCCTGACGAGTTTTATGCCGCCTTCAGCCCCAGCCAGCCTGGGTTCTGGATGGTGCCATCGTATTGGTGGCTTGTTTTGAAGAGCTCGAATTTCCCGGTGGCGGCTGGTTCGGCGGTGCGAGCAAGTAGCGCACTGATTTGCTGAGCGTCTAAAGGCTTGAACGTGCGAACTGCGTCGAACGCCTGGTCCAGGATTTTCATGCTGTCGATGCCGGTGATCACGCAGGAGGTGGGCAGGTTCAGAGCATAGTGAAGACACTCGATCGGGGTGACCTTTTTGCTTTCCAGGATGTCACCGCTGCCCATCGATTTCATTCCGAGCACGCCGATGCCTTGCTTGACCAGGACCGGCAACACCTCCTTTTCGAAGCTGCGGAAATGCGCGTCCATCACGTTCAACGGCATCTGGACGGAATCGAACTTGAATCCATGCTGATCCGCTGTTTCGAGCACTTTCAGATGAATCCTCGGGTCCTTGTGTCCGGTGAAGCCGTTGTAGCGAATCTTGCCCGCTTTCCTGGCCTCGATGAGCGCTTCGATTGAGCCGCCCGGCGCGAAGATTCGTTCCGGATCGTCGGGCCGGATCATCTCGTGCTGCTGCAAAAGATCGAGATGATCGGTGCGCAGGCGGCGCAGACTTTCGTCAATCTGTTTGGCAGCGGCGCTCTTCGTTTGGCCATCAATTTTTGTCATCAGGAAAACCTTTTTCCGGTAGCCGTCCTGGAGCGCCTTACCCATCCATTCCTCGCTGCGCCCCTGGTTATAGTCCCAACAGTTGTCCATGAACGTGAAGCCGTGATCGATCGCCGAGCGGATAATCTGGATGGCTTCCTGTTCCGTGGAAACTTTGCCAATGTGGGCGCCTCCGAGGCCCAGCGCTGAAATTTTTTCTCCAGTCTTCCCCAGTGTTCGATAGATCATTTCACCCTCACGTGTTTGCGCCCATGTATGGCCTGTGGCTAAAACCGTCGCTGAAGCAGCGGTGATCTTCAGGAAATCCCGCCGGTTCAATTCTACCCAGCTTCCGTCACCGCTCCCGCTCATACAACCGTCTCCTCAACGCTAGTTTCGCCCTGATCTTGAAATGTGCAATGGGTTGCCGTTTCCCCACGGGAAATCCTTTTCCCAAAAGTCCTTCTTCCTGCTAGCACAGGGAGATGAATTTGAGTGAAGAACAGCTTTGGGAACGCTTTCAGAAATTCTACTTCGAATTTCCGAGTGCCGGATTGGCCATTGATCTGAGCCGCACGGAACTGGATCTGGATTACATCCAGAAAATGTCGCCCGCGCTGCAATCCGCCTTCGCCGCCATGGATCAGCTCGAAGCCGGCGCGATTGCGAACCCGGATGAAAAGCGGATGGTCGGCCACTACTGGTTGCGCAACCCGGCGCTGGCGCCGAACCCGGAGATTCGCCGCGCAATCGAGCAGACATTGTCCGCCGTCAAAAGCTTCGCGCATCAGGTCCATTCCGGCGCGGTCCAGGGCCAGCGTGGCACATTGAAAAAGCTGCTCGTCGTCGGCATCGGCGGTTCCGCGCTCGGGCCGGAATTCGTTGCCCACGCGCTCGGGCATCCCGGCAGCGACCCGATGAGCGTCTTCTTCTTCGACAACACGGATCCTGACGGCATGGATAAAGTGCTCGCCGCGATTGGTTCTGATCTCGGACGAACTCTTACAATCGTCATTTCCAAATCGGGCGGGACGAAAGAAACGCGCAATGGAATGGTTGAGGCCGAACGCGCCTATCAAAATGCGGGCCTCGATTTCGCCCGCCATGCCGTGGCGATCACGGGCACCGGCAGCGAACTCGATAAGACGGCCGAAAAAGCGGGATGGGTTCAGCGCTTTCCGATGTGGGACTGGGTGGGCGGGCGCAGCAGCGAAACCTCGGCGGTCGGTTTGCTTCCGGCCGCGCTCCAGGGCTTCGATATCGACCGTCTCCTCGCTGGCGCGGCGGCTTGCGATCAACTCACCCGCCGTCATAGCTTCCCGGAAAATCCTTCGGCGCAACTCGCCGTCGCGTGGCACGCGATTGGGCAGGGCAAGGGCGCGAAGGACATGGTGATCCTCCCCTATAAAGACCGCCTCGAACTCTTTTCCCGGTACCTCCAGCAACTCATCATGGAATCGCTCGGCAAGGAACTCGACCTCTCGGGCAAAGTCGTGAACCAGGGGATCGCCGTCTATGGCAACAAAGGCTCGACCGATCAACACGCCTACATCCAGCAACTCCGCGAGGGCCTGAATAATTTCTTTGCCACCTTCATCCAGGTGCTGAAAGACCGAGAACGAAAATCGATGCAGGTCGAGCCTGGCTTCACTTCGGGCGATTACCTCCATGGCTTTTACCTCGGAACACGCCAGGCGCTCTGGGAAAAGGACCGCCAATCGATCACCATCACGATCGACCAGGTGGATGCCTTTCACGTTGGCGTTTTGATTGCGTTATACGAGCGCGCCGTCGGCCTATACGCGGCCCTGGTCAAGATCAACGCCTATCACCAGCCGGGCGTCGAAGCCGGGAAAAAAGCCGCGACCGCGATCCTGCAACTTCAGGCCGGCGTGGTGAATTATCTCACGGAGAATTCCTCACGCGCTTTCGGCGCGACCGAAATCGCGCAAGGGATCGGACAAAAAGCCTCGACCGAATCGATCTTCAAAATCTGCCAGCACCTCGCCGCGAACCAACAGCTTGGGGCCGATGGCCGAAACGGCATCAATACCAAATTTCGCGCGCACAGATGAGCACCAGGCGGGGCATGCAATTGGATCGCGTCGTCCTCCTCGGGCGAACCTTCGACGAGTACCGCCGTTACTTCCTGCTCGAACCAGAGAAGCTGGTCGGCAAAGCCGTCCTGGATGTCGCCGGCGGCGTCAGCTCCTTTTGCGCGGAATCAAATGCCCTCGGCATTAACGTCACCTCGTGCGATCCTATTTACTCAATGTCTCCCGAAGAAATTGCCGGACGCACCGGCCCCGACCTCGACCATGTTTACCGCATCGTCGATGGCCTGCCGACGTACCGTTGGACCTACTACAAGAACCGCGAGCACATGCGAGAACTCCGCGCCCGTGCCTCCTCTCTCTTTCTCGCCGATTACAAAGCCCATCGCGGCCGCTACGTTCCCGGCTCGCTGCCGAAACTTCCCTTTCCTGACCGTTCCTTCGACCTCTCGCTCGTTTCTTATTTTCTTTTCGCTTACCAGGAGCATCTCAGCTACGAATTCCACCGCGACGCCATTCTCGAACTCATGCGCGTCACTCGCGGCGAAACCCGCATCTACCCCACCGTCACTTTCGAAGCCGAACGAAGCGATTATCTTCCGCGCCTCCAATCCGTCCCCGCTCTCAGCCGTTTCGCCTTCGAAGAAGTGAAAACCGATTTCGAATTCCTCCTCAATTCCAATTCCTTCCTTCGCATCAAGACAGCCTGAAGCGGTCTGCTCTTCACTGACATTTTATTTTCCCCGGTAAACACAGCGGGCGGTGCAGGTTTCGGCGACTGCGATTTCGGTAAGGAGCGGAAGTTTGGGTTTGAGCCGGGTCCAAATCCAGAGGGCGATGTTTTCGCTGGTAGGGTTTTCGAGGCCGAGAACTTCGTTGAGGTAACGGTGGTCGAGTTGTTCCCAGAGCGGTTTGAAGGCCTCGGAAATATCGGCATAGTCCATGACCCAGCCGAGTTTCGGGTCGGCGGGACCGGTGATCACGATTTCGGCACGGAAGCTGTGGCCGTGCAGGCGGCGGCACTTGTGCGTTTTCGGCAGGTGCGGGAGCAAATGCGCTGCTTCGAATTGGAAAGTTTTTCTGAGTTCGAGATTCATGGCAGTTCGAAATCGGTCCAGGTCACGAGATCGCCGAGGCTCGGGCGGCCATCATGCCGCCAGGTGAGCGGCGGGTTTTGCATGCGGCCAATCTGGCAAACGCGCGTAACGCCACAGCGGGCCAATTGCTGCGCGATTTCCTGCGCGCGGTGAATGGGCGCGCTCAGGCCGACGGTGGAAAGGTGCGAATGGACTTTGTGGGTCGCGAGCACAACGTCGTTCAAATCCGTGACCGGTTTGACGAAGATGAACCGGTTCAAACAGGACGTTTGGAACTGCGGGTCTTCTTCATAGACAACCGTCCAGGCTGTGGAACCGGAGCTGGACCAGATCTTGGTCGTGTTCTGGTCGGCAGCGCGGACTTCGTAAAACATCCGGCGGGTCGCGATGGCGGCGGCACTTTCGGCGGAAACGCTTCCACGAGGATGTTCGGTTTCGCGGCGCTCGAGTTCACGCGCGAGCAACTCAGCGAACGCTTGCGGGCCGATGGAACCGCCGGTCTCGACATAGATCAGGTGCGGCGAAAGACAGCCGAGCTGATTCCAGGCAACGATGTCCTGGACAAGCGCGGCGGTGACTTTGGACAGCGCGATTTTGGCGAGTGACTCGCGAGCGACGAAAGCAAAGCTGAGCCTGTGGCCGTAACCGAGAAAACGGACGCGCGCGGGAAGACGGTGCCGGATTTTTGTGAGTGTTTCGTCACCGCCCGTCGCGGTGACGCAATTCGCTTCGTGAAAAAGTGAAGTTTCGAGCGCCTCATGCCCGCCTTTCCACTCGGCGAGTTCGAGGCACGCGCCGAGCTTCGGCTGAATCGCGTAAAGCGAATGCGCAAACATGCGCGGAATGAACGACGTGCCGGTCGCGCATTTCACGAATTGCGCCGAACGGACCAGCAGGCCGAGCATCATGCTCCAGAGCGTGGGATTCGGCAGAACGCCGCCGGTGACGTGCACCAGAAGTTCGGGGCCGCGGGCCATTGAAGCACGTTCTTCCTTCAACTCAGCTTCAGAGGAGACAATCTCGTCAAGCCGCTGCGGCGAGCCCAGCTCTTGAAGGATGAGACGCTCGAGGTTTTCGCGTGTGATCTGGGAGAAAAAATCGCCGAGACCGGACTCGATCGTGTAGCGCGGGAAGCCGGTGAGTTGCGGCGCTTTTTCGAGAAGCAGTTTCCGAAACGGAAATTCGGAATCGAGCCAATCTCGACTAAGGCCGGCCAGGATCGCGATCATCGCGTGGGTAGTGCGGCCGGCGAGGAAACGTTCCCGATTGTGTTTGAGGGTCTCGCACGCTTCAGTGATGAGCTTGGGCGAAAGAGTCGAAGCGTCGGGCAGGTCCGCGATGAAATAGTTGGGCAGATCCATAATTATTTCTCCGGGAGGAGCGCGATGTTGGGAAGACGGGCGGGAGCGGGCGTCACGAGTTCGCCCGCGGTGCTCTCACGCTTGCGCAAGGCTTTGAGGCAGGGCAGCCCGAGGAGCGAGAGCCCAATGAAGCCGCCGAGCGCGAGGTAAATGCCGTGGTAACTTTCCGGCTGCGTCGCCGCCGGGCCGAGATGTCTGGCATAGGCACCCATCGCCCAGTGAGCGAGATTGCCAAGAATACCGCCAACGGTGATGAAGACGCCGAAAACGCGTCCGCGCACGTGATGTGGCACCGAGCCCATGAGCGCGCCTTCGACCATCGGATAACTCGCCATGAAGAAAAAACCGTAAATCGCGTAAACCGCGCCCGCAAACCGCACGGGAAAATGCGGAAACGCCGCGACGATGATTCCGGCGACCCCCAGCGCGAAGCTGGCCCAACGTCCGACGCCGCGGTCGCTGAGTTTTCCGAAAATCGGATTACTGATCGCCGAGGCAATGAAGATCATCGAGAGCAAGCCGCCCGTTGTGGCGGGGCTTAAGCCATGAGCTTTCTGCAGATAAATTGAACCGAGGCTGCCCATTGAACTCCCGGTGAAATCACGAAGGCTGAAGCAAAAGGCCGCGGTGAGGAATAATCCGAGCAGGGCAGGGGAGGGGAAGAGTCGGTGATCCTTTGGGGTGTGCTCGTGCGGATGGGCGGGTTCTTCATCGGCGAGAAAATAAAATGCGGCCGCGGTTACGATTCCGAGCAGTCCAACTTCGATCACCGGTGCCCGCCAGCCGTTGTGCCCTGATCGCCAGCCCGTATATAAGGGACCAAGAAAAAATCCAGCGCTGGCGCCGATGCCAAACAGGCCGAGCGCCCTGCCGGTCCCTTCGGGAAAAAGCCGGGCGATGAGTGCCGTGGCGGCGGGATGGAAGAAGCTTCCCCCGAAGCCGGAAATGATCATGGAAGCAATCGCACTGCTATAGCTGCGCGAAAGACCCAGAGCGAGAAATCCAGCGGCGTTTACCGCGAGACCGAACGCGAGCAATTTTCGTTTGCTGAATTTATCAGCCAAAATACCCACCGGATAGGCAGGAATGAAATAGGAGAGCATCAGCACGGTGACGAGGAAGGTCGCTTCCTCGAGCGTCTTCAGTTGGAAGGCCGAGTCGTGCAGGATCAAAAAATAAAGCGGGAGCAGCGCGACCTGGTAGAGGTGCGTGAAAGCGTGCAGAATGCCGCTCAGCCATAAAGTGCGCGCGCGATGTTGATGGTGCAGGCTCATGAACTCACTGGCATTAATGAACAGCCGCGAGGTTCTGACAGAGGGGCGCGGCCAATCAATTCAAATCCAAGGCCGCGGCGGATCGCCAGATCCTCGGTTTGCACTGCGAGAACCGACCCGACATTGGCCAGGTCCACCACGCGAACGAGTCCGGCTGCGCCATCCTGAACCTCGTCACCGGTCTCTGGGCAGATGATCATCGTCCTGACCCACGGCGGAAAACGGAAAATTCGTGAAGGCCCGGTTCGCCAGGAAAATGCCACATCCCCTCTGCCATCGAGGGGAGACGAACAGGGTGAGGGAAGCTCGTCGCAGCCAGTGTCTCCCTTTTTACTAGGGGAGCCTTCGTGGCCTTTTGTTAAGGCAGCGCTCCGCACAAACGGGTGATCGTAGGCCTGCGAGGATAGCTCACTCATCCCATACTCCGTAATGATATTCGACCGCAGGATTTGGAGACGATCTTCGATCATCCCATGCAACTCTTCTTTTGGAACTGAGCGGGAGCGCCCCTTGTAGCCGCCAGTTTCGAAAACTCGGGAGCCTTTTGGCAGTACAAGCCGTGTATCCTGGTTCACGAGATGATCGTGGAGGTGGACGAAAGAAAAGGCGGTGCCACACACGATCATGGGGAGAGTCCGCCCGTCAAAAGTGATGCACGCAGCTTCGATGGCCGCGAAGTCCAACTCCCAGCTGCCGTCGTCCGAAACGTGAGCGGCGAAAGATGATTCACCGCCGAATTCTTTCGTCACGGTTTCGAACATGTGGACGAGCGACGAATTCGGAGTGGCACTGCCTCTCGGGGTGAGAACGAGGAAATTTGCGTGCTCCGCATCGGGCAGGACAAACGGTTTGAACCAGGCGCAAAGTCCCGCCTCGTATAAACGTAAGGTTTCGCGGTTATGGAAATGGCGGCTGGGACGGTGCTGCGTTGTGCCACTCGAATGAAAGGCGGCGGTGCGCTCGGATGGAGCGAGCACGGTGATAGCGAATTCCTTGAACGCCGAGGTAGGTAGGGCGGGTATTTCCTCGGTGCGGCGAACGGTCGCAGGAGTTTTTCCCCGCGAATTGCAGAAACGCTGGTACGGAGCGTTACTGGCGAATTGAAAGGTGAACAGATCGAGCGCGAGTTGATCGAAATCGCCTTCGTTGCGTTCGATGAACGCCCGAACGCGGAAACAGAGTTTCGTGAGCTGAGTTTGTGTAGTCATGCGGTTTTGGTCATGGCTGGTTTTCCGCAACAGCCGCCGCTTAATATGGATGAATTTTGATAAAAGCCAAAGGCCAGATTGGTCGGGTGCCTCAGATTTCTGGAACTTTTTGCAGGGCAGCGGAGTCAAAGGAGAGGTGGAAACGATTTCTATCAGGAAGCAGCGTTCCGTATTGATCGGGCTCTCGGCAGCAATCTGGCGGACTAAGATTGCCGCGAGGGTTTTCGGAGGCTATGCTAAGAGCCTGAAAAAGACCGGGACAGTTCTGAGCTGGTCGCTCAACCCGATTCAATCGGCGAAGCGGTGGCCGTTGCTGTTGTCTTTGGCGCTGCTCGCCTTGGCCCCGTTTCGTTCGCTCACCGCTGAAACGAAGGCCAGCTCCGCATTTACGTATATTCACGACGAGGTCCCGGAACGCCCCTGGTCAATCCATATCGTGAAAATTGATCGTTCGGCATCCGATTTTCAGCTCGACACCGTGCTGGCGGAAAGCTCCAGCTTCGGTCTGGGCCCTCTTCCGGATCAGATTCAGCACATTCCCGCAGACTTCGGGCGTCCGATCGCGGCCATCAACGGTGACTTTTATGACCGGGAGTGGCCATATGAAGGCGATCCTAAGGGACTCCAGATTATACAGGGAGAATTGATCAGCGCGCCTGGTCCCTGGAGCTGCTTCTGGATGGATGAGAAAAGCGAGCCCCATCTTGGGATCGTGAATTCGGAACTCGCCGTCACATGGCCGAACGGAAAAACCACTCCCGTCGGTTTAAATGAACGGCGCGGAAACAGCGCGGCGGTTGTTTACAGCCGTGCGGTCGGTTCCTCCACTCACACCTCTCGTGGTCGCGAGATCATCCTCGAACCGGCGCCCGGCAGTCGCGAGTTTCCGTTGAAGCCGGAAGGGCAATACACCTTGCGGGTCCGGGAAATTCGCGAAAGAGGAGACGCGCCCGTTTCCGCGCAGACCCTTGTCCTTTCACTCGGTCCAAGCCTCGCCCGATCAGTTCCGAAGGTGGGTCCTGGTGATATCATTCATTTTTCCAGCGCCACCAGCCCATCGCTCAAAGGTTCGCAAACGGCGCTCGGTGGAGGTCCCGCGCTCATCCACGAAGGCAAACCACATGGCGAAACTTACGAACGTCGGCATCCGCGCTCAGCCATCGGCTGGAACAAGGACTATTTCTACTTTCTGGTGGTTGATGGGCGGCAACCGAGCCTCTCCATCGGAATGACCACCGCGGAGATCGCCAATTACATGAAGAAGTTAGGGTGCGACGAAGCGCTGAACCTGGACGGCGGCGGTTCCGCCACGCTGTGGGTTCTCGGGCAGGTCGTCAACAGCCCATGCGAAGGCCGCGAACGCTCCGTGGCGAACAGCCTTGTTCTCCTCCAGAAGCGAAAGGCAGAAACCAACGGTCCTGCGGCCAATTCTTTTGCGCATCATTAGCCTTTTCTTGAGTTCACGGAGTCTTTAAATCCCTTGGCGGGCGTTTCCGCCAGGAGCTTCCTTGAGCTTAGGGGATTGGGGATTCTAAACCTAAAAATGCCGGCTCGTTCTGGCCATTCGGAGCACACTGGCGCTGCCAGAGGTCGAAATGATAAAGGGCCACGACCACCAGTGAATGACCAATCTTTCCGCCGCGAATTAAATCAGGAATTTGCGTGACATCCACTAAACGCGCCGCCAGGTCTTCGCCATGATCCAGTTCGGTGGCGTGCTTGAGTTCGCAGTTCCGCACCAGGACCGTGTAGCAAATGTTGTTCATGATGGCCGGATTGGCATAAATCTGTCCGATGACTTTCGCCTGCGTTCCTTCGTAACCGGTTTCTTCCCGCAACTCGCGCAGGCCGGCTTCCAGTGGCGAGGCATCCTCCGCGTCCATCATTCCGCCGGGGATTTCCAATTCGACGGTGTTTGAACCGTGACGAAATTGATCGATCATGACGATTTTCCCGTCGCTCGTGAGCGCGATGACATTCACCCAATTGACGGATTCGATGACGAAGAAATCGTGCTCCTTACCGGTGCGCGGCGAAATTTTTAGATCGGAGCGGATGGTGAAAACGCGGAAATCACCGACCTTCTTCGATGAGAGATGCTCCCAGGGCTTGATGCGGCCGGATGACATTACAAGCCTCTTTCTTTGGCCGCCCAACCTTGTTTCATGAGAGCGAGGAGATGGCCCATCGCCTGTTCGTAGGTGGAACCTTTTGCCTCCGCCAATTGGCGGGCGCGTTTGTCCAATTGAGCGGCCATTTCAGCGGCCTTGTCCGCCGGGCAACCGAGCGCTGCCAAGGCCTGGGCAAGCTGAGCGAGGTCCATTTAGACCGCAGTCGCCGGAGCGATTTTGATGCTTTCGACCTCGACGCGCTTGACCGGTTTGCTCTGCTCGCCGCCGCCGCCGCGACTTGTCGGTGTGTCACCGATCTTTCCGAGAACTTCGTCGCCTTTGATCAATTCGCCGAAGGCCGTGTATTGACGATCCAGAAATCGGGCGTCCGCCAGGCAGATAAAGAACTGGCTTCCCGCGGAGTCGGGATGCTGAGAGCGCGCCATTGAGAGAACGCCGCGGACATGTGGATTATTGTTGAATTCCGCTTTGATCTTGTAACCGGGACCGCCCGTGCCGACCGAGGGATCGTCCGATTTGCTGAGCGGGTCGCCACCCTGAATCATGAATCCCTTCACGATGCGATGGAACGCGGTGCCATCAAAAAAGCCCTCGCGGGCCAGTTTTTTAAAGTTTTCGACCGTTTTCGGCGCGACATCCGGCCAAAACTTTACCACCATTTCGCCTTCGCTGGTTTTAATTACCGCCACTTCATCCGCTGTGTTCATAAATAAAAATGGCGCGCGCCGGAACGCCAGAAGCACGCCCTTGAAATCCCTTCCGCTTACTTGATCGAATCCGCCGGAACGATCTTGATGCTTTCCACTTCAACGCGCTGTTTGGGTTTGCTCATTTCGCCCATGCCACCGCGGGTTACCGGAGTGTCACCGATTTTCTCGAGCACATCCTCGCCTTTGATAATCTTGCCAAACCCCGTGTACTTGCCGTCGAGATGGGGGGCAGGCCCGAGCATGACGAAGAACTGCGACCCTGCAGAGTTCGGGTCCGCCGTCCGTGCCATCGACAGCACGCCTCTCACATGCTTTCGGGCGTTGAATTCCGCAGGTATCGTGTAGCCTGGTCCTCCCTGGCCATATTGATTCTCTTTCGTTACGTCTTTCGTGTTGGGATCGCCTCCCTGGATCATAAAACCCTTGATAATGCGGTGGAAGGCGGTGCCATTATAAAACCCTTCGCGCGCGAGTTTCTTGTAATTCTCCACCGTTTTTGGTGCAACGTCCGGCCAGAATTCCGCGACCATTTCGCCAGCGCTGGTTTTGATCACCGCGACCTCGTTGGTTGAGGGCGCCAGGCCTTTCGCGTCCGAGGCGTTGTCCTTCTTTTCGTCCTTTTTATCCTGCGCCGACACGCTCATGACAAGCAAAGCGGCACCCATGCACCATCCTAAGAATTTCGTCATTGGTTGAATATGATTCACTCTTCGCGAGATGTCACGTCTCGCGGGAAAGAATGAAAAGGTTTGCCGCTGCCCAGCGCAAGCGGTTAGTTAGAGGTAATGACTCCGCGCCATCTCCACGAGGTTGCTTCGCGCTACGGAAAGCTGCGCATCGCCCTGGTCGGCGATCTGTGCCTCGACCGGTACTTCGAGATTGACCCGGGGTTGCAGGAGATTTCGATTGAGACCAACCTGCCCGTGCACAACGTGGTGCGCGTGCGGTGCCAGCCAGGCGGGGCGGGGACAATTCTGAATAACCTCGTGGCACTGGGCATCGGCTCGATTCATCCGGTGGCGATTGTCGGCGAGGACGGGGAAGGTTATGAACTGCGCAAAGCGCTGGAGGCCTTTCCCGCGGTTCGATTGGACGGACTGATCGAGGCGGGCGATCGTCACACGTTTACCTATTCCAAACCGTTGTTGATGCACAAAAGCAAGCCGCCCGAAGAGCTGAACCGCCTGGACACGAAGAACTGGACGCCCACTCCAGAGTTACTCCAGGGCAAAGTGATCGAGGCGATTAGCGCGCTGGCCTCCGAGGTGGACGCGATGATTCTCCTCGACCAGGTGGATATCCCGGAAACCGGTGTGTTGACTTCCCGGGTGTTGGAAGCGATTCGCGGAATTGTCGAGAGTCATCCGAGCCTTCTGATCATGGCAGACAGCCGCCGCAGCTTGCGCGGTTACCCGCCGGTATCGCTGAAAATGAATTCGGCGGAATTGGCTGTTTATGTCGGCGCCTCCTCGCGGCTCTCGGTCGATGAAGTGAAGGACAAGGCGCTCTCTCTGGCGGCGTTGTACGGAAAGTATGTTTTTGTGACCATGTCCGAGCAGGGGATGCTCGGAGCGCATCGCGGCTCGGTTGAAATTGTTCCCTCTTTGCCGACGCGCGGGCCCATCGATATTGTCGGCGCGGGAGATGCGGTGACGGCCAATTTGACCGCCGCTCTTTCGGCGGGCGCCACTTTGAAGGAAGCCTTGCAAATCGCCCAACTCGCCGCATCGATTGTGATTCACCAACTCGGCACGACGGGAACGGCGAGTGTGCGACAGACCGAGGAGCTTTTGAATGAATCCCTTTACGTTGAGAAATGATATGAGGAATGACCAAATGCTAAATGCCAAAGACCAAGGAAATCCCAAATCCCGGGAATGGCCGCCTTTCGAGCCTGAACGCGGGGTTGCCGGGGGCGGGCCGCGCGCCGAGCTTCGCAGTCGGTTCCTCAAAACGCTTTGGGTCTTGCTCTCAATTGGGCTCGCCGTGTCGAGCGCGGTGGTCGCATGCGCACAAAACCTGCAAACCGAGCCCGTCCCATTAGCCTATCTCTGGACGCCCCTGTTCGATGGCAAGGACCTGAAGGGATGGGATCTCAATAAATTCGCGGGCGCGGGCGAAGTAAAGGTCGAGGATGGGAAAATCATTATTGGGAGCGGGGTCGCGCTGACGGGAATTCGCCGCACAACCGATCTCCGCCGCTCGAATTACGAGGTCGATGTGCAGGCGATGAAAGTCCAGGGGGGGGATTTTTTCTGCGGCCTGACTTTCCCCGTGAAAGATGCGCACGCCACGCTGATCGTCGGAGGCTGGGGCGGTTCGCTCGTGGGGGTTTCGAGCATCGACGGCCAGGACGCCTCGGAGAACGAGTACACCCAGTACATGAAATTCGAGGACAATAAGTGGTACGACATTCGGCTGCGCGTAACCGACACGAAAATCCAAACCTGGATCAACGGCGAGAAGATGATCGATGCGAATATCGAAGGTAAACGGATCAGCATGCGACCGGGCGAAATTGAGGATGCGGTGCCCTTCGGAATCTCGACCTACCAAACCACCGCGGCGATCAAGGAAGTGAAGATTCGACCGGTGCCGCCACACATTCCGCGTGTCGCCTTCATCGCGGGCAAGAAAAGTCACGGACCGGGCGAGCATGAATACCGCAAGGGACTGGAGCTGCTCGACCGCGAACTGCAGAAGCGCGTCGAGTTCATCGATACCAAAGTGCATTATGATGGCTGGGTCACGGACGAAGATACGCTCAAGGACATGGATTCAATTGTCTTTTACTGCGATGGATCGGATCACGATATCCGGAGTTATCCGCTTCTGCTCGGGCCGCGGATCAAAACGCTCGGTAATCTGATGGATCACGGCGTAGGCCTCGTCTGTCTTCATTACTCGGTCTTCGTGCCGCGCGAGAAGGCCGGAAAACAGTTTCAGGACTGGATTGGCGGTTATTTCGATTACGAATCCGGCGACGGGCCGAATAAATGGTACTCAAAAATCGAGACCCGCGATTTTCAGGTTTATCCCGCCACGCCAGGGCATCCTATTTGCCAGGGGGTGACACCGTTCTCGATCAAGGAGGAATATTATTTCAAGATACGCTTTCCCGACGACAAGAAGAACATCACGCCGATTCTAACGTTCGATTCCGAAAAGAAGGATTGGGAAAATGTCGTCGGCTGGGCCATCGAAAATCCGAACGGGCATCGCGGGTTTGGCTACACCGGAGGGCATTACCTTAAGAACTTTGAGGAAAAGAATGTACAGAGTTTGCTTCTGAACGCGATCCTCTGGACCGCTCATGCAGTGCCTGAAAGCAAAAACTGACAATGCGAATTCTTCCCGGTAGTTTCTGGTAAATGTCTGACGAAGTCCAAACTCAACCACTAATCGTTGGAAAACGCGGCACGGTTGTTATCCCCCGGGCGCTCCGACGAAAATTCAATCTTCATGACGGAAGCATGCTGATTGCCGAAGGCCGAAAGGACGGCGTGCTGCTGCGCCCGCAGAGCACTGAGATTTACACTTTGGAAGAGAAAGCGTCTTTCTTGCTTTCGAACGCCGTCAATGAACGCGACTATCTTCGAGCGAAGCGAGACGTCCGGAAACTCGGGCTTGATCCATCCGAGGTGCCTCACCTTCCGCCGCATTCAAACAGCGGGCGGAAAGCTCGTTAATGCGGGTTTTTCTCGACGCCAACGTTCTGTTTTCGGTGGCCTGGAATCGAAACTCGATACTCAGGCGACTGTGGAAGCTTCCTTCCCTCAAGCTACTGTCTTCCGAATACGCTGTTTTAGAGGTATACCGGAACCTCGATGATGCGGCGCGACGACACGATCTTGCGGATCTCCTTGGGAAGAAGATCGGTGCAATGACGGTGCTTCGTCCGAGCGAGTTTCTGGCCAAATTCGATATCTCGTGAACTCTTCGTGCTGCATTCAGTCGTCCCGCCTTGCCGCGGTCCAAACGCCGATTATTCCGATCATGGCGGGCTTAATCCGGGAGAGTCCAGGCACAATTTCCCTCGGTCAGGGCGTTGTCTCATACGGCCCGCCGCCGGAAGCGATCGCACGAATCGCCGAGTTTCTAAAAGATCCGGAGAATCACAAATATAAGCCGGTCCAGGGCATACCCCCGCTTGTTGAAACCCTGCGGGAGAAACTCGCGCGCGAGAATCTCATCGATGTGCCCGCGCGCCAGATCTTCGTGACGGCGGGCGGCAATCTCGCGTTTATGAACGCGCTGCTGGCGATTGCCGATCCGGGCGATGAGATCATCCTGCAGGTGCCGTATTACTTCAATCACGAGATGGCCGTCACGATGGCTTCCTGCAAGCCGGTGCTGGTTCCTACAGACTCAGAATATCAGCTTCAGCCAGAGCTCATTCGAAAAGCAATTACCTTGCGAACCAAGGCGGTCGTAACTATTTCACCAAACAATCCGAGCGGCGCGGTTTATTCGGAGGCCATACTGCGGGAGGTGAACGAGATTTGCCGCGAACACGGCCTTTATCACATTCACGACGAGGCGTACGAGTATTTTACCTATAGTGGCGCGAAGCATTTTTCACCGGGATCGATCGCCGATTCAGCCGCCTACACGATTTCGCTCTTCTCCCTTTCCAAAGCGTATGGCTTTGCCAGTTGGCGAATCGGCTACATGGTCATGCCGGAGCACCTCATTGAGGCCGTGAACAGGGTTCAGGACACCATCCTCATTTGCGCGCCGGTCATTTCTCAACACGCGGCGCTCGGAGCGCTGGCGGCCGGGCGTGGGTATTGTGTAAGTCAGCAAACACGCCTGACGGAGGTGCGCAATATCGTTTTCTCCCAACTTGAATCGATAGATGATATTTGCGCCGTGCCCCGAGCCGATGGCGCCTTCTATTTTCTGCTGCGTGTGGCGAGTGAGCTATCCCCCATGACGCTGGCCGAGAAACTGATTCGCGAACATCGCGTCGCGGTGATTCCTGGCAGCGCCTTCGGTTTTGAAACGGGTTGCCATCTGCGGGTTTCTTATGGAGCGCTCACTCCCGAAACCGCGAGCGAGGGTGTCGCGCGGCTGATCGAGGGAATCCGACTGCAAAGGAGCTGACCAGCCGAGCAAAACGACTTCTGGCCAATCACTGCTTTTTAACAAGTGCGAAGCCTCGACGAACTTTTAATCCGTGACGTCGGCGCGCAGGAGGCTTGACGCCGTATATAGGGGCGCCGACGGAGATTTTCTGGCGGCTTGGCGGGTCAGCACGTCATCGAGTTTGTCGAGGGATTGGTTTACGATCATTTGATAGTTGGAGATGCTGGGGGCGAGCTCGGACTTTGGTTCGGGAGCAGGGGTCGATGAATGAACCTCCGCGAGGTCCGTTGCGGGAATGGTGTGCCGCGGCCTTGCGACCAGGAGGGAGGCGATGGTGATGCCCGCGAGTGCCATGGCGGGAAGAGCGAGGCGCCAGTTGAAGAAAAGGAGACGCAGGTTTTCCATGAAGCCCACCCAGGCGGGGAGCGTTTGATGTTCGCGGACTCGGGCGGTGACTTTTTGGTGAAAGGCTTCGGAAGTCTGAATATCTCTTCCCGCGTCGAGCGCGCCTAGTTTTTCGCTCACGGCGGAAATCTCTTCGAGATATTGACGGCACCCGGCGCAGCTTTCGATATGGGCCCGAAGGTCCATCTCTTCACGGGCGTCTAGCCCGCGCAGGGCGAGGAGAGCGATCTCTTTACGTTTCGCTGAACAGGGCTTCATAGGGTTCCGATTCTCCTTTCGGGCCGGGCTGATTGAAGAGCATTCATGGCGCGCAATTTATCCAGGGCGCGGAACAGCCGCGATTTCACGGTCCCAACTGAACAATGGAGGGCGGCGGCGATTCCATCAAGTGAATCATCGATATAGAAGCGAAGATAGATCACTTGCTGATGTTTGGCTGGAAGGAGGTTGATGCATTGCAGGATGACGCTCGCTTGCTCGCGCGCGAGCACCGTTTCGTCCGGCAACGATTCGGGGGCGGCGACATTATCCAGAGTGTCCAGCGCGTCTTTGTTCGGAGCGGCATTGGCTGATGAGAATCTGCTGCGTCCCTGGCGGATAGTATTGCGGTAACGATTGAGAAGAATCGCGCAGAGCCAGGTAAAGAATTGGCAGCGGCCGTTGTAACGACTCAAGGATTTCCAGGCTTCAACCAAGGTATCTTGAGCCAAATCCTTCGCCAGAGTTTCGTTTCGGGAGAGACTCATTGCCTGGCGCAGCAGCGGAGTTTCATAAGCGCGGCAGAGTTCGCAAAATGCTTCCGTGTCACCTGAACGGGCAAGATCGAGCAAACTCTGTGTGTCGGTATTTTCGATTTGCACAGCGATGGGATTTAGACCGAACACAGCCCGGAAAGCGCATTGGGCCGGGCGCCAATGGGTGCCCGGCTTGTCTCGTCTAATTTCGTTTACTTTCGCGAGGCCTCACCGGCGTCTTTTCCGCTTACGGCGAACGATGGGCCCGCTTTCTCGACAAAGATCAGCACCTCGGGAAAGCCGCGCCCCGCATAGGGGGACTTGAGCGCGAAACCTCGATCGACGCCCTCGAAGCTGAAGCGCTCGGAGGCAAAAGGCCCCTGGCCGCAAGGATCGGCCACGCTCCGCAGACCGTCCTCACCGCGCAATTTAAACTCGATAGCCGCGCGGACCATGGCCATTTGCGTCACGGTGCCAAATTCCTTGGGCCGGCACTTCTCGAGAGCGGGGAAAGTGAGGTCGAGCAGCGGGTTGGCCGCGTTTTGAATTTCGGCCCGGAAATTCTTCATTTGTTCCTCGTACTCGCCACAGGGCAGCGCGAGGATGGTGGAAGCCTTGTCGTAGAAGGGCGCTTCGTCACGCAGCAACTTGAGCACTCCAGCGCTGGCGCCGCCCGCCGCCTGAACCAACTGATCGGCGATGCTCGGGCTGTTTTGCTTCAACCTCGGCTGGCCCTCCTGGCCGTCGCCTTCCAGTCCGGTGACGAGGTCGCGAATCGCGCTCACGACCTTGGCATCATTACCGGGATTCTCCTTCTGCAATTCCAGAACCTTATCGATCATCCAGGCGTGGAACCATGTCTTTTCGGCCGGCATGCAATCCGCCACGGTCCTGCGAGCCGGAGCGGCGCCGAAGCCGTCGGCCAGTTGTTTCAGCGTCTCGGGCGGGAACTCGTAGAAATTCTGCGCCACGGTGGAATAGATCATCCCCTCGGCGGCAAGCTGCACCATCGCCGAAATCAGCACGCCGTCACGAGCGCAGTTGCGACCCAGAACAAAGGCGGCGAGCAGGTTATCCCGCGCGTCTTCGGGATGGCCTGACTGCAAATCGAGAATCGCCCGCACGCGCAGGGCTTGAACGATTCCTTTGACGCGCGAGAGATGCGGCAGCAGCGTCGCGGGGCCGGGGGTGAAATCGATGCCCCAGTCACAGGGCACCGTGGACAGCGCCGCCTGCCGCACCAGTTTGAATTGATTCGCGTAGCGGTCCAGAAGTTGAGTGGCTTGTGGGGTGACTTTCTGCCCGGCCCAATCATTCGTAAAGAGGTAATTCCGATCCGATTCGGAGAGATCAACCGCGACGTTAAATGCCTGGTAGTAAAGCATGGCCGGATTGATGTCCGTTCGCGGTGGCGCGGCGCTGACAAAGGCAGTGGCGCCCAAGCCGGCCAGCAGCGCCAAACAAGTTGATTTTAAGCGTTTCATAGATGTTTTGTGATCCAATCTGTCCGTGAGTAACGCGAGCGGGCGAAAAGGTTCCCTTTTTCTGGGGGAGAAAGGCAAAGCGGAGTGAGCAGCCCTTGTTTACAATGCGGAGCCAGAGCGTTCCCTGCGAAGCTTTTCACTGGACGAAAGTCTGCGGTCCACTTCCCGGCGAGAACCTTTTGACTAATTTTTCGCCTGCGACGGAGCAAACTTCCGGGTGGCGAAGCCGGATTTTGAACATTCAACTTTTCTTTTCAATCAGCGCGCGGAATTCGTCGAAGAGGACGGTTGAATCGTGAGGGCCGGGGGAGGCCTCGGGATGGTATTGGACGCAGTAAATGGGCTTGGTTTTGTGGCGCATGCCTTCGACCGTTTGGTCGTTGAGGTTGATGCGGTTGACGGCAAAATCATCAGGGAGAGATTTGGCATCGACGGCGAAACCGTGGTTTTGCGAGGTGATCTCGACTTTGCCCGATTCGAGGTCTTTAACAGGCTGGTTGGCGCCGCGATGGCCAAATTTGAGTTTAAAAGTCTTTCCCCCAAAAGCCTGGCCGAGAATCTGGTGCCCGAGACAAATGCCGAAGATAGGAACACCGGATTGGGTGAGAGCTTTCACTTCCCGGACGATATTTGGCAGGGCGGAGGGATCGCCCGGGCCGTTGGAAAGGAAAATGCCGGCGGGTTTGTAGTTCAGGGCGTCGGCCGCTGGGGTTGATGCGGGAACGACCTGGACTTTAAATCCACGCTGACGCAAGCGGCGAAGGATATTGTATTTCATGCCGAAATCGTAGGCGACAATCGGAATATCGGCGGCGCGCAACGGTTCGCGGACGTGCCGCGCGTCTGTTGTTTCGGGACCGTGCACGAGTTTGAAATCGGCGCTTTGCTCGTCCTTGGAATCCCAGGCGAAAGCTTCGGGGTGGGTGACCTCCTTGACGTAATCGACACCGACAATACCGGGCCATTCCTGGGCGCGACGGACGGCGTCCCCATCGGAAATATCGAGCGTGGAAAGAAAGCCCTTCATCGCGCCGCGCACGCGCAGTTTTTTGGTCAGCGCGCGCGTGTCGATGCCCTCGATGCCAGGGAGGCCGTACTTTTCGAGATATTCAGAAAGGCTGAAGTCCGCGCGCCAATTGCTGACGACCGGCGAAAGCTCGCGAATGACAAATCCAGCGACGTGGGGACGCCATGATTCAATATCCTGCAGATTCACCCCGCAATTGCCGATCTGCGGGTACGTCATGGTGACGATCTGCCCTTTGTAGGAGGGGTCGGTGAGAATCTCCTGGTAGCCGGTCATGGAAGTGTTGAAACACACTTCGCCGCAGACATCCGCGCGCGCGCCAAAAGCGCGTCCGCGATACACCGTTCCATCTTCCAGAGCCAGGACTGCATTCATCAAGGTCACTATCGTGCAAAAGTTCGGCGGATGCTAAGGGGAATGGCCCGGAGGTCAAGCCAGTGCTCAGTCGGTAATACTCCTGCTTAAGGTTTTCGGAGCCGATAAAATTGGGCGGCTGCCACTGGTTGGACGAGGACGGTAGTTTTCGTGTCGTTGATCGTAATGCGATTGGTCACCGAGGTCCATTGGATCGGTGCTGAAAGATTGCTCGTGGTTTCGAGGTTGAAGCCGACGATGGACGAGGGCCAGGAGAGAGCTGTGTCCATTCCCTCGCGGGCGATTTCGAGAACGGGCGAAACGGCATTGATGGTTGAAAGATCGAGGACGAACAGACCACCCGCCGTGCCGGCGATGAGACGGTGTGCCTCCGTGAGAGCGAGCGAGTAGATGTTCTGGCTTTGGGACGTGTTTAACGTTCCGCTGGCGGCAGCCCAATGTTCACCGGCATCGAAGGAAAAATAGTAACCCGCATCGGTGCCCAGATGGACGTGGCCGGGGAGAATGGGATCGATGATGATGCTGCTGATGCGCGGCGGCGGAGATGGAAGGCCCATGTTTTTGAGCTGCCAGGTAGCGCCGCCATTCGTGCTGTTATAGAGGCCGCCGAATTGATGGCTGAAATCGATGAGGCCGGCATAGACTCTCTCCGGTTGAAGTGGATCGACGGCGAGAGAGTATACGTAGCCGTTTGCCGGCGAAACATTGGTCCAGGAATTTCCTCCGTCGGTGCTCTTAACCAGGTTGGGCGTGCCGGTGCCCCCGACATAAAGCGTGAGATTATTTGAAGGATTAATGGCGATCGCATAGGCGCGGAGTTCGGCGCCTTCCGGAATGGTGGGATCGGGAAGGTGCAACCAATGATCGCCGGCATCCGTCGATTTGATCAGGAAGGAATCGGCCGGTTCATTCATGGCGGGCAGATGAAAATCGCCGCCGTAAATGGTCGAGGGGACGACAGGATCGACCGCGAGCGATTTGTTTTGCTCGCCGATCTGGCCGCCATCGGGAACGACGCTTTGCCAGGAGCCTCCCGCATCGCTGCTGCGCCAGATTTGCGATGGCGAGCCGCCGAAAAAATCGCGCATGGCCGCGAAAACGCGCGGGCCGTCAACGGCCAGAGCGCGGACATCGCGGCCGGCCATTCCTGCCTGAGGGCTCCAGGTCGAACCGCTATCGGTGGTTTTGTAAATATTCGTTCCACCGGAGGCATAAGCGACCGAACCGTTCGTCCGGTCCGCCGCGACGGCAAAGAAGCTGTTCGTGAGCTGGGTCGATCCGCTCGCGGCGCCGCCCAGGCTCCAGAAAGCGGCGGCGGCCACGCCGGAAGGAGCGCTCTCGAAATTATCGCGCGCCCAGGTCACGACGAAGAAATAGATGTGATTCGTCAGGTTGGTGATCACGAACGGGCTGGTCATGTTCGTAAATTTTTGGCCGCCCGGTATTGAAGTGTAATTGCTACTGCTCACCCGCGGATCGAGCGCCATGTAAAGATTGTAGGATGCTGCGGGAGCGATCTTATCCCAAAGCGCGGTGGCTTCGCCCGGGCCAGTGTTTGCGACCGAGAGGAATGGGGCGATGGCTGAATTTTTCGCGGGGTTATCGCCCGTGAACAGAAAAACCTCGCTGTCGCTGCCGGTGTCATTGCTCTGGCCGACCAGGGCGATGCGCCCATCAGCCAGCCAGGGGATGCAACAATTGTTTCCGCTGAAGCTGATCGCGGGATCCAGCGGAACGGGTGATGGCCGCGCATTGACGGCATAAATGAGCCTGCTGCTCAAGTCGCTCCAGAGGAATTGACCTTGATTTAACTGGAACGGGTGTTCGCGCCATTCATTGAATTCGCCGGGAGCAGTATCGAGGGTGCTTAAAACGAAACCACCATCGAGAGCGATTTGACGATTGGTCGAGCCTGCTTCTGTCCGCAGCCACGCGATGTGGGAACCGTCCGTCTGAGGAAAAGAGTTCGTGCCGGTCGTCGCCGTGGTGAGCTGCACGGGCGCCGCGTTGGACTGCGTACTATCGTAGAGAAACACCTGGTCCACGCCGCTGACGGGTTTCAGGTAAACGAGCCGGCCTCGTGCCAGATGCGGGTTGCCGCTGATATTGGTATCGATCACGCGCAAATTCGCGCCGTCGTAAAAGTGAAGTTTGGCCGGCCCGTCCGTGGTCTCACAAAAAGGCCACGCCGCCTGGCCGTTACTGGTCGTAAGGCGGCCTTGCGCGCCGGGCACTGGGGCGTTACCCGTTAGATTTGTGGCGACACCAGTGGCGGGATCGACCTGGAAAACGTGCTTCACGGCTTGACCGCCCGCGAACGCCTGTAGAATCACAAACACCGCGCCGTCGCCCGCCGCTACGCCTTCCACATTGAGCGCCTGGTTTGGATCGATCGGGTTCGTGGCGGTCACCGGGACGGGCGTCGCGCCGTTCTGTGATACCCAACCTGAATCGGTGCCCCGGCGCCAAACCCCAATTACGGAATCGGCGTCGGTCCGCCGCCGAGGGCGAAAACAATGTCATCCACCGCGCCAAGGGCTCCTTGAAGCTGAAGCGCATTCGTTTTCACGCCGTCGTAGAGAACAACCGAGCCGTCGGCATCCACCCACAAGACTTTTCCGCGGCTGGTGGTGGAATGGCGGATTCCCCAGCTTTCCGACGTGGCATTCGTCGTGAGCTGGATCATTTGCCCCGACGTTTCGAAAAGGCTCGGCCAAAAACAGCCAAGCACGGTGAAAAAAATCAAAGGGGACGATTTGGACACGGCGCGCTCCTTCCTGGTTCAAGTGTAAACTGAGCGTAGGCCGATGAGTCAGTTCGTCGAGCGGAAAAGAGGCGATCATCTGGTGTCGGTGTCGGGACGCCTTCGGGACGTGCCTAAAGCCTCGAATCAGTGATTATCTATTTTGAAGCCCCGACGTTATTACATCCTGAGCGCGACACGCCAACTACTTATGTTCGCCGAAAACGCGCTTTGAGATATCGAAATGCTCCAGAATTGAAACGACCCGGCGCAACGCCAAAGCGCCGACACGCCAAAATCGACCAACGATTAAATCGAAGCTTTACCGTGATCCTGAAAATTAGATACCCTCCTGTCGTGTGAAGCATTTAGTCGCAAGGGTGCGCGCACACTGTTGGCACCTGCGTCGCCATTTTTTCACTTTTCGTGTTTTCCTTCTTTGGCCAGTCGATTTTTGTCTCGCTGCGTTGCGCCGACCGGAGGCTAGCCGCGCTAGAGAAGTAAACTAAACTAAAGCCAATGTTCCGCCGCAAGGGAGTCTTAAGACGAGGGCGATTTCCTTCAGATCAAGCACCCAAAGAAGCTTTCGTCGTAAGTCTCCGGAAAGCGAGAGGACAACAGAGGAGAATGGCCAGTAAACCATTTCAGTTTACTTCGAGAGTTTCCGATCTTACGTTTACCGCGATGTCGCAATCGGTCTCCAAAAAGAAGAAAGCGGTAATGCTCGGGTTGGGCCTGGATTCGGACGGCCATAAACGCGTTACGGCCGGTGAGAACTTTGCGCTGGTGGGTGGCTCGAAAGAAACTCACGAAGTAATGACGGAAAAGGTCATCAAAATAAACGAAAAGCTTTCCGCGAGAGGGAAAAAACTGGAGGAAGTGAGCCACGAGGAATTCGATGAGATTGCGCATTCAGTGGGCTTGCAGCGGCGGAATCCGCAAGGCAATTAAAGAGAGACCTCTCGCAATTCTCGAAAAACCATAGCGATCCTTCCCCTTTCGTCCGGAAAAGGAAGGTCCAGCACCTGTTAACAGGATAGAGAAAAAAAGTGCGGCTAGTCGGCCCCGGAGCTTGCCTTCAGGATCAATCATCATGGAAACCCGTATCCGAGTTCATCAAAAACAAACGAAAAACTATTTCTTCACGTCGGCTTCCTTGAATGTCTCGAACGCCTGCACCAGTTCAACGGTGAAACGCGCGGCTTCGCCGCCGTCGATGACGCGATGGTCGTAGGAAAGGGCGAGGGGCATCATTAGACGTGGCTCGATTTTTTTATCTTGGGTGAAGACGGGCTTCATCGCGGCGCGGCCGAGGCCGAGAATAGCCACGTTTGGCTTGTTGATAATGGGAGTGAAATGACCGCCGCCGATGCCGCCCTGGTTGGAGATGGTGAAGGTGCCGCCTTTCATTTCTTCAAGGGAGACTTTGCGAGTGCGGGCTTTCTCGGCGAGTTCCTGGACATCCTTCGACAGTTGGAGGAGGTCTTTCCTATCGACGTCGCGAATCACGGGGACGAGCAGGCCTTGCTCGGTATCGACGGCGAGGCCGATGTGGAAGTATTCCTTAAAGACAAGCTCGTTCGCCACTTCATCGAGGCTGCTGTTGAAAATGGGGAATTTTTTCAGGGTGTTCGCCACCGCTTTGAGAGCGAAACTGGTGAGTGTAAGACGCGCGCCTTTCTTCTCGTATTCGGGCGCGAATTTTTTCCGGAGTTCAGTGAGCGCGGTGATGTCTGCCTCATCGAATTGCGTGACGTGCGGAATGGAAGCGGAGTTTTCCACCATGCGGCGGGCAATTGTTTGCCGCAGCGGTGAGAACGGTTTTTTGTTGATGGTTCCCCATTGCGAGAAATCGATCTGCTCGGCGGGAGGCTTGGCTTCCGGAGCGGGTGCGCCGCCGGCGGCCGTGGGTCGCGCGGCCTGCCGCTGAAGTTTTTTGATGTAAGCGCGAATGTCATCGAGAACGATTCGTCCGCCGGATTCACTGCCGCGAATGAGACGTAAATCCAAGCCGATATCGCGGGCCAGTTTTCGAATTGAAGGCGAGGCGGGCGGAGGGAAGCCGGCTTTATCGGCGGCGGTCTGAGGCTCCTCGTCGGTTTGTTCCTCTTCGTCTGGTTCGGGTTCAGTTTCCGCTGCGGCTGCGCGAGCCGGTTTGCCGGTGGCTTTTGGCTGGGCTGATTTGGGTGCCGGGGCTTCAGCGGATGGCGCGCCGGCTCCATCCAGGATGATCAGCACCTGACCGACGCTGATGCGATCGCCTGGCTTCACGTTGATTTTCTTAACCGTTCCAGAGGCGGAGGAGGGAATCGCCGCTACTGCCTTTTCGTTTTCCAGTTCAAGAACCGTCTGCCCTTTGTTGATCTGATCGCCTTCTTTGACAGCGATACTCACCACGACGCCAGATTCGGCGCCTTCGCCCAATTTCGGTAACTTAACGTCCATACTTCAAAATTGTAGCGGCTTCTCGTGAGAGCGCCGCCGGAAATTCGCAAAAAAAGTGCGGCGCTCTTACGAGGCGCCACCACACCCAATTCGAAACGGATTACGACCGAACAACGAACGGGTGCGGTTTGTCAGGATTTATACCCAGATTCTTCATCGCCTTCGCGACTAGCTCGGCTTTGATTTCACCCTTTTCGGCCAGTGCATGCAAGGTGGCGGCGACGGTGCTTTCAGCGTCGATTTCGAAGAAGCGCCGGAGATTTTCCCGGCTTTCGCTGCGGCCAAATCCATCCGTGCCCAGCGTGGTCAAACCATCCGGAACCCAGGGGGCGATTTGGTCCGCGACAAGTTTCATATTGTCCGAAACCGCCACGAAGGCGCCCTTTTCCTTTTCGAGAAGCGATTCGAGATAAGATTTTTGGGGCGCTTCGGCTGGATGCAATCGATTCCATCGTTCGACCTCGAGTGCATCGTTGCGCAGCAGCTTGTAGCTCGTGGCGCTCCAGACATCCGCGGAAACATCGTAATCAGTAGCGAGAATCTCCTGCGCTTTTAAGGCTGACTGTATGATCGGTCCACTGCCGAAGATGTGCGCTTTATGCTTCTTGCCATTCGCGCCCGCCTTGAATTTGTAGAGGCCCTTTAGAACCCCTTCCTCGACCCCTTCCGGCATCGCGGGCATCGCGTAATTCTCATTGTAGAGCGTGAGGTAATAAAAAACGTCTTCCATCTCTTGGTACATCCGCCGCATGCCATCCTGGACGATGATCGCAAGCTCATAGCCGAAGGCAGGATCATACGCCCGCAGAGTGGGAATGGTGCTCGCCATGAGATGACCGTGGCCATCCTGGTGTTGGAGACCTTCGCCGTTGAGCGTGGTGCGACCGGCCGTGGCGCCGAGCAGAAATCCTTTGGCTTTGATGTCGCCAGCCAGCCAGATCAAATCGCCGACGCGCTGGAAGCCAAACATTGAATAGTAAATGAAAAACGGGAACATCTGCACGCCAAGGTTTGCATAGGCCGTTCCGGCCGCGATGAAATCGGCCATTGAACCGGCTTCTGTAATGCCCTCTTCGAGGATTTGTCCATCCTTCGCTTCGTGATAGTAGAGAAGGGAAGCGCGATCCACCGGTTCGTAAAGCTGCCCCTTGGGCGAATAGATTCCAATCTCGCGGAAAAGGGAGTCCATGCCGAAGGTGCGGGCCTCGTCCGGAATAATCGGAACGATCTGGCGACCGATGGATTTGTTCCGCAGCAAAATGCTCAAGAGGCGAACAAAACTCATCGTGGTCGAGAGTGTTGACGTGCTGCCCCGGAAAAATTCCGCAAAGACATCGCGCGCCGGCATCGTCACTGGTTTGGCGCGCACTTCACGCTTCGGCAAGAAACCGCCAAGCTTTCTGCGGCGCTCCAGGAGATATTTCGCCTCAGGACTGTCCGCCGCCGGACGGTAAAAAGGCGTTTCGGCGATTTCTTCGTCCTTAATCGGAATTTCAAAACGCGAGCGAAACTCGCGCAGTTCCTTTTCGTTCAGCTTCTTCTGCTGGTGCGTGATGTTTCGACCTTCGCCCGCTTCACCCAGGCCGTAGCCCTTAATGGTTTTGGCCAGGATCACCGTCGGCTGCCCGGAATGCTCCACCGCTTCCTTGTAGGCCGCATAAACTTTGCGCGAATCGTGACCGCCTCGCAGCAACTTGCGGAGCTGCTCGTCGGAGAGGTGATTCACCATCGCCTTTAATTCGGGATATTTGCCGAAGAAATTCTTGCGGATATAGCTGCCCGGTTCAACCGAATAAGTCTGGAACTCGCCATCAACGGTCTCCTGCATGCGTTTCAGGAGCAGGCCTTTGGTGTCCTTTTGGAGCAGATCGTCCCAATCCGAACCCCAAATCACTTTAAGGACATTCCAACCAGCCCCACGAAAAACCGATTCCAATTCCTGGATGATCTTGCCGTTCCCGCGCACGGGCCCATCGAGCCGTTGCAAGTTGCAGTTCACCACCCAGGTGAGATTGTCGAGACTCTCGCGAGCCGCGAGGGCGAGCGACCCGAGCGACTCCGGTTCGTCCGTTTCGCCGTCCCCGAGATAGCACCAGATCCTTGGTTCCTCGCCGGGAAGAAGACCACGCGCTTTTAGGTAGCGGATGAAGCGCGCCTGGTAAATCGACATGATCGGCCCCAGTCCCATCGAAACCGTCGGAAATTGCCAGAATTCCGGCATCAAATACGGATGTGGATAGGAAGAAAGGCCGCCGCCCTCCGCCAATTCCTGACGAAAGCGATGCAACTGGTCGGCGCTCAAACGCCCTTCCAGAAAGGCGCGCGCATAATTGCCCGGCGTGGCGTGGCCCTGAAAGTAAACCAGGTCGCCAATGCGCCCGCCGTCGCCGCCTCGGAAGAAATGATTCTGCGCTACTTCATAAAGCGTCGCCGAAGAAGCAAAGCTGGAAATGTGACCGCCCAACGTCGGGTTCTTCCGATTGGCGTTGACCACCATCGCCATCGCATTCCAACGCACATAACTCTTGATGCGGCGCTCGATTTCAAGGTCACCGGGATACTTCGGCTGTTTCTCGACGGGGATGGTATTAATGTAAGGGGTGCTGACGATGGGGGGCACATTCAGTCCCGCTGCGCGCAGTCGATCCACCAGCGCATCGACAAAAACGCCCGCTTGTTCCGGCTCCTGCGACTTCAGGATGTACTCGAGAATGAATTCAACGGACTCGAAATACTTCTGCGCCGCGTTGCCATTCGCCTGGATCTTGCGCTCCGCGCCGCCATTTCTTTTCTGCGCGGCTGGAATCCGGTCTTCTCGATCTAAAACGTTCATCTTAAAAAACTGCGCTCACCAAAATAAAAAACATCCATGCCGTGGAGAGGCGTGGATGCTGCTCTAAAACCTAGCGCGCCGAGATAAAACCTGCTTCCCCGTCGAAAAGCAACTTATCTTTCCTGGACTCGGCGCGCCGCCTCCCGGGTTCGCTCAACCCTGTATCATACGAGAGAATTGGTGGTTTCACAAATCGTGGACACGCCGCCTTCTCCTCCGAATGGCCGGTGACTGGCGGCCTCGGCGAGTGAGCGCTTCGACTTTAGTCTTTAGATTGATTTTCGGGCCGGACGGTTGGATAAACGGGCATGCTAAAAAACGAGCTGATTCGCGAAGCGATCGAAAAGGCCAATCAGAATCTTCTGGCCTGTTTTCGCCGCGGAGACGCGCGGGCGATTGGAAATCTTTACACGAACGAGGCGCAGCTTTTGCCCACCGGGTCGGAGCCAATCAAAGGCCCCTCCGCTATCGCTGACTTCTGGGAAACGGTTTTGCAGATGGGTGTGAAAGAAGTAAAGCTCCAAACACTTGAGGTGGACGGCCAAGGGAATACCGCCATCGAATCAGGCCATTACACATTGTTCGCGGGAAACGGCCAGGTCGCCGATCGCGGGAAATACATCGTCATTTGGAAACAGATCAATGGCGATTGGAAGCTGCACTGGGACATCTGGAACACCAGCCAACCGGCGACAAAATGAAGAGGGCTGGTTTTCATGCGACTGGCGCGGCAACACTCTCAAAAGAGCCGGCGTTCAGCAGGTTCAGGAGGCAGTTGATTGAAAAACATCTCGCCGAACGCGCCGAGCAATTGTCACATGCGAATTTCCGGGAGAAAGAGGCGATCCTCCGCTCGGTGTTGGAACAAGTTGACCGTGAAGTAAAGAAGCGGCTGAGGTACAGCTTATTTTGAGGCGCGAATACTCGCGGCTTTCCTCCAGTAATCGGGCAGATCAAATTTTGTGTCCCGGAGAATCTCGAGGATCTCACGACGCGTTTCTGTTGAGAGAATATCGTAATCAGAGCCCTGTTCTTTGCCGCTCAGCACATCATAAAGACGCGCGTAAACTTTTTCCTTGGCCGGGGCGGGTAGCGTATCGAA
>DASYTB010000381.1:0-3928 GCA_036002705.1 Verrucomicrobiia bacterium | reverse complement strand
GCTCGCACGACGCAGAAATTTCTTTATTCGCACGATGGGACGAACTGGACGAGCATTCGGGTGCCGCCAAACGTGAGCCCGTTTGGCTTTGTCGGGGGCGCATTCATTGGATTGCTTGATGGAACGAATGTGGTGAGCTCTTCGGACGGGCTGGTCTGGCTGGAACGGGATGCAGTGCTGCCGGAAGCCAAGGGCTTTCTTTTCGGAGCCGGAACCTATCTGGCGTATGGCCAAGGCATCTTCCAATCAGACCCGGTGAACCAAATTCTCTCGATCACGCATGCGAAGGATGCGGGCGGAGGCGATGTTTCGACGATTTCGGTGTTTGGCCTGATCGACCGGAGGTATGTTCTGGAAGGATCGACCAACCTGGTCGATTGGTCGATGGTGAGCGTGATCAACAGCTCACCCGGCACGGCGGTCTTCCGGCTGACAAATTCCGCTCCGACGGCCGTTGAGTTTTATCGAAGCGCGTTATACTGAGCCAACTGCCATACTGCTTCCTCATAAAAAAGACAGTCGATAACCCAGGGCGCGGGATCGGTGGGATCGGTGCTAACCGCACGGGCCACTCGACTGTGCCCTGGCTATTCTCGTCTTGTCCCTCCGGGACTGCAGTTTGCGCGGCGGTTTTGTGATGAACGACCGGGATTACCTGGCGACCTCAGCGCGAGGAACTAAGGAGCCTCAATTCCGAATCCGGGCTTTGAAGGACGGAAGCCATGTACGGTAATGGTTCAGTCTGTTGGTGCGAGGCTCTGCCGAGCCGCCTCACCATTCTGCAAGAAAGCTCGACGGAGCCTCGCTCCACCCCAACACGACTGAGGTGTTACCATGTGCGCTCAAATTGCCCTTTGCCGGGCGTGCCGGGCGAAGCTATCTTTGGGGCTTGAAGCATGCAGGACTTTTGCAGGAGACAACTTGAACCATGACGGCCACTGCCCTTCCACAATCTCACTCGCTTTCCACGACCGGAACCGACAACGTCATCGTTGTCCGCGGCCTCACCAAGGTCTTCAAAGACTTCTGGGGCCGGCCCAAAGCCCGCGCTGTCGATAACGTCAGCTTCGAAGTCAAACGGGGTGAAGTTTTCGGCCTGCTCGGCCCGAACGGTTCCGGCAAATCGACCACCGTCAAAATGCTTCTCGGCCTTCTGTTTCCAACGAAAGGACATATCGAAGTCTTTGGCCATTCGCCGCGCCACGTCGCCACCAAATCGCGCATCGGCTATTTGCCCGAGGAGTCCTATCTCTACCGTTATCTCGATTCCGACGAAACTCTCGATTTTTTCGGCAACCTTTTCGACCTCCCGCCGAAAGACCGCGAGCAGCGCACCGAGCAACTTCTCGAAATGGTCGGCCTTAGCCAAGCCCGGCGCCGTCAGGTCGGTGAATTCTCGAAGGGCATGCAGCGCCGCATCGGCCTCGCCCAGGCCCTCATTAACGACCCGGACCTCGTTATCCTCGACGAACCCACCGCCGGGATGGACCCCCTCGGCTGCCGCGAAGTCAAAGACCTGATTCTCGCCCTCGCGCGCCGCGGCAAAACCATCATTCTCAGCAGCCATCTCCTCTCCGATGTCGAGGACGTCTGCGACCGCGTCGTCATCTATTACGGCGGGAAAATCCAGGCCATGGGCACGCTTAAGGAACTGCTCGCCACGCCCGATCGAGTGCGCATCACCACGCCGATCCTGCCGCGCCCCACTCTCGAGAAAGTCCTCGAAGTCATCCGCCAGGACGTCGCCCAGGATAACATCCGCATCGATACGCCCACCCAAAACCTTGAAAGCTACTTCTTGAACGTCGTCAACAAGGCCCGCGAACAAGATGCCTCCACCTCCGGCGCCACCTCCGGCCATCGCGTCGCGGAGTACCTCCGCGCGGGTGCCGGAACCGCCGCCGATGTCCAAGGCCGCGTTCTGGATCGCCTTACCAAAAGCGAACCCGCCCCTGTCCCCGCGAACGTTCCCGTCGTCAACGTCACCGACGTTCAATCACTCCAAAACCAAAAACTCGAGCAACTCACCCGCCAGGAAGTACCGCCCCCCTCCCCCGCTCCCGCCGCCGAAGAAACTAAAAAAGCCGACCTCGAAAAGGCTAACGAAAAACTCTCCTCCCTGCTCGGCAAACCGAAGTAGGTTCTACGTTCTCCCTTTCAAAAGCCGGACAGGCCTCCCCTTTCTCAGGGGCGGATTCGTGCAGGGCAGCTCTTCAGAATCAAAGTTTGCGACCATGAACCCGGCGCAGCCCATCAATTTCGGACCCTTTCCTTTGCCTGTTTTGCTCTGACATCCCCTTCTGGGCGGCAAACGGAAAACGAAAGCCTAGTCCTTTTCGGGACGGACTGCTCTGGTTGCTCAAACCGTCTACACACCGACGAAATGCCTAAACGTGCACACTGACGAATCGTCCGATGACTCAGGACTGCCCGGACAAACGAAGGCCGTCGAGGCGATTTTTGAGGGAGGGATCGATCTCTCGATACTCGCGCTCGGCGCGTTCGAGCGCAGGACGGATAATTCGCGCACGAATGTCAATGTCCTTTCCCCAAACGGTTTGCCAGAGGGTTTTTGTGTTCATGAGCATATCGCCGCGAGCTGACTCTTCATCGAACTTGGGACGATAAAGATCCACGGCCAGTTGCAGATGTCTCGCGAATTCCTCTTCGGTCGGATGCCCGGTTCTCTATGACAACGCAAAACGCATTCAGGTCTTTTTCCTCGAGGCGTTGGAGTTTGCGCACCAGCACATCCCAGGGATGGACAAAACGAAAAACATGGCCATGGCGTTCCGCCCGAATCGCGCGGTTCTGCCAATCAATCGCACTTTTGAACGCGAGCGGGTCACAGACCTGAATATAGAAATCCGTCTGGTCCTTGCTCCAGTGATTGGCCTCTACAAAACGAATTAGAAAATCCGTTGTCTCCTCGTTGCCAAAAAGATCAATATCTTCGCTCAGGAAAGCGCGTTCTATGAAGAGCTGGAACGGAGCCGAGCCGAAAACCGTGATCTCGAGTCTCGGTTCCGAAGGCAACCGAGAAGCTAACTCTTCAAGTCTCTGACCGCTTCTCCCGAGCCAATCTAATTTTTCGGCCGCGAATTCCATAAATCGCCTGATCAATCAAACGGTTCGTCACGCCCGGATCTTTGGCCAGCATATGCCCGATTCGCACATCTCGAGGCGTCAGGCGTCGCTGCTCTTCGCACAGGAGAATCCGCGCCGCGATCCGCGATTTTCGCCAGCATCGGTCCAATCGTTCTCGGGCCATCATTCTTATTTTTTCTATATCGGCGAGCGGCGTGCCTCAAACAATGGAACCGGCAAAGAATTCAAGCCGCGGCGCGACGGAAACCTACTCGGCAATGTAGATATTCTTCAGCTCGGTGTAGCCTTCCATTGCCGCCATCCCGAGATCGCGGCCGATCCCGCTCTGTTTAAACCCGCCGAAGGGCGCTTCGACATGGACGCTGTTGTTGCAGTTGATGCTGAGCACGCCGCTTTCCACCTGGCGCGAAATTCGCAGAGCGCGCCGAAGGTCATTGGTCCAAATCGAGCCACTCAAGCCGTACGGTGAATCATTCACCTCCTGGAGCAATTGCTCTTCGGAATCAAAAGGACGTATGCAAGCGACTGGTCCGAAAATCTCTTCACGCCAGACTTTGTCTTGCAACTGCGGTTCGCAAATGACCGTGGGTTGCAGGAAGGCGCCTTGGGGGAAGGGACGCTCTCCGCCAAATGGAATCTGGCGTCCAGCCGATCGGGCTGAGGCGATGAACTGCTCGACCGATTCGCGCTGCTGCCTGGAAACCATCGGCCCGAGTTGCGTCGTTTCTTTCCCCGGATCATCGACTTTCAAATCCTTTGTCGCCGCCACGAACCGCTCGACGAATCCCTTGTAAACCCTGCGCTCCACGAAAACCCGGCT
>DASYTB010000380.1:0-3321 GCA_036002705.1 Verrucomicrobiia bacterium | reverse complement strand
TCCACAGGCGAGTAGATCGTCGTTCGCTCCAAATCCAGTTGGGCCCTTTTTAAAGCCGCGTCCTTCGTCTTAACGACCGCCTCGGCCTGATGCAGGTCGGCAACCGTTTTGTCGAAATCCGACGGGGAAATCAAGCCGGTGGCAAACAACTCCTTGCCCCGCTTGTAATTGATCTGGGCGTACTCGAGGGCCGCCTGACCATTCTGCAAATCAGCCTGAGCGGAATCGATATTTTGCTGATAAGTCGATGGATCGATCTTCGCAATAACTTGATTATTAGTCACATGCGAATTAAAATCGACATTTATATCCGTGATAATCCCGGAGACCTGACTCCCCACCTGTACGTTCTTCACCGGTTCAAGCTGCCCGTTCGCGGTCACCGCCTGGACGATGTCCCCGTGGGAAATCGCCGTGCTCTTCAACGTGATCGGCGACTCTTTGGCCTTTGCCTGGTACCAGTACCATCCCCCTGCCCCTCCGCCAATGACGACGAGCAGAAAAATCCATTTAAACCAGTTAATCCGTTTCTTTTTTGCGGCCATTTGGTAATCGGTGCCGTTGTTTTGAATGAGTCCGGGCTTTGACTCAAGACTTTTCAGAGGGCGCGGTCCAGTCAATGGGCCGCAGACGAAGCAAACTCTGACGAGATCACTCTCTCTAAGTGACGCGACACAAGGCGACTTCGTTACACTCCTTTGCCGAATATTGCGAAGGCTGGAATCGGCGAAAGCATTTCCATCCGTGAAACGGCGCGGCAGTGTGTCTTTAGGCAGCCCAATTCAAATAAATTCCTTGATTGAATAAGGCTTTCCGGTGTTCTTTCTTCGAGGGTCGCGAAGCGATTGATGATCTAACGACTGTGCCGCCGCCATATGCCGTCCTCTTCGGAGTCTATTGGTTGTAACCGATTTCGGTTGCCGTCCTGCAGCGTGGCTGTGGCCGCGTGTTCCCTCGTGCCTGCTCTTTTCGGCCAGGCCCTCCCGCAAGACACAGTTGACCGGCTCAAAGCCGGCATCGGCAACCGGATCGAAACAGCGACCATCCTCGGAGGCGATTATTCGGCGGTCGGCGGTACTTATGCGTTCCGTGGCGGCAACCGGTCGGACCTGAGCGTAGGCAAGCTTGGCGGCGGCGGCGAACTGGGCCTGCATCCGCTCGGCCAAACCGGAATGACCTGGGCTCCAGTGCTCCAGGGAAACATCGGCGTCGGTTCAGCGGAGAACCATTTCGAGAATACCGCGCTCGCGGGCAACGCTCTCAAGTACGACACCGTGGCCCTTGAATTCGGTGGCGGCGTCAGTTTCCATCTGACGGACCACTTCAGCATCGCGCCAACCATCAGCGGCATCTACGGCCACATGGAAAGCAGTTTCGAGGCGAACAATCCAGCGGGCAATCTCGTGAAACTGCTCGCCACCGGAACACTGGTCGATTGGGCGGTGGACACCTGGACTGTGGTGCCAGCAATAAAGTTGAAATACAACTGGAACTGGCAACGCACCATTTTCGAGCTGAGTTCCTATTACAACTATTTTCACACCGAAAGCTTTAACAGCAGCTCCGTCCTGGTTAATGTCAACGGCGACTCTCATACCTGGGAAAACCGCCTTGATGTGGACGTGCCCACCGGCCTGCATCTCTTTGGACGCGAGCTCCACACCGGCGGCTTTTTCAGCCGCACGGAATTATTCGGCGGGATTTCTGACGGCCTGAGCGAAGACCACTTCTACACGCTCAACAGCCGCTTCGTCATGGACTTCCTCGGAGAGCTTTGGAAGGTCCGCTGGCTCGGCCTCGGCGCCTCCTACTTTTGGGGCGATAACTTCAGCGGCTGGTCCATGGGCGTCGATCTTCGACTTCAATTTTAAAAGTTGAAGTCCCAAGATATCCTTTGATTCGGTTATTTACACTTTCTCGTCCACCCACATCATGACATCAAAAGCCAATCTGTTATGGCTTAATTTTGGCCGTCTTCAAGTTTAGCGAAGCGTTGCCGTCCTCAGCTAGGCGCCGGGCGGAAAGCCAACAGCCCCTCGAGTTTTGTAGAGTTTTTCGGAAGAGTGACGAGCACCTCCGCTCCAACGCCATTCGGGGGCGTCGCGATATGAACTGTGCCGCCAAACGATTTTATTATTTCGCGGGCGAGATATAATCCGACCCCATTATGTGGGGTGGGTTTGGTGGTGAAGAATGGCCGAAAGACCTGCTCGCGCAGTTCCGGAGGAATACCGGGACCATTATCGATAATACTGATCCTGTGAATGTCTCCCTGCGTCCGTAAACGAACATCGACGAAGGCTTCGGGCCGCCCGCCCACGGCTTCAATGGCGTTGTTGAGCAGGTAAAGGATGGCGCGCGCCAATTCGCTGGGGCGGCCAATCCATTCCGAGTGGGCGGGAAGGTTGGAACGAAGGCTGATCTTATTGATGACCACCTGAAAATTAATAACCGTGAGAAGGTCTTCGAGCAATTGCGCGAGCGAAACGGTGATTGCGTGGCGGCTGCTTTGCGCGATGAGCAAAAGGCTGCGGAGCTTTTGGCCCGCGCGCTGCAAACTCGAATCGATAATCTGCAATCGATTGAGCGTATTGACGTCGAGTGTCTCGTCCATGCAGAGCAATTGGACGCTGCCGAGCGCGGCGGCGAGTGGGTTATTAATCTCATGGGCCAGGCTGGCGGCGAGTTGGCCGAGGGTTTTCTGCCAATGTTCGCCGAGCATCTCCTGATGCAACTGGTTGATTGTTTTCTGGAGCTTTAACTGCTCCCGCAGTTGATCCTGGAGATGCTTAACGCGGAGCGCCGAACGGGTGCGCGCGAGCAATTCCGCCTGCTCGACGGGCTTGGTCAGGTAATCGTGCCCACCCACTTCGAGGCCGCGAATCTTGTCCTGGGTCTCGTAGCGCGCGGTGAGAAAGAGAACGATGATATCCTTGGTGCGTTCCTGGGCTTTGATCCGGCGGCAAACCTCATAGCCATCAATATGGGGCATCATGATATCGAGGATCACGATATCGACCATTTCCTTCTCGATGAATTGCAGGGCGGTCAGCCCGTCGGAAGCGGTGAAACACTCAAACCCAGCATTTTGCAGCCGAATCTGCAGCAGACGCAAGGCGTCGCGCTGATCATCGACGGCGAGGACGCGAGGCTTGCGCTCGACGCCGGTGATCGGTTCGCTCTGTGGCGGTGGCTCATTCAGTTCCATCAGGGTCTGCTCTATCATTAATTCGAGTTGAAAATCCTACGAGCAGCCCTAGGCTGGTTCTCGGAGCGAGGATCGTCTAATATTTTTTATGAACACACTTTTAGCGCAACTCA
>DASYTB010000379.1:0-8590 GCA_036002705.1 Verrucomicrobiia bacterium | reverse complement strand
CAACCAAGAAATGGATTAAACGCCATTCTATGGCTGGCCCGTTGTCAAAGCGCGCTATGTCCATTTTCACTCCCTCACTTGAGGCGGCAAAAATGGACATGCCTAAAGCTCCTGATAGAATTCCACTATCGGCCGCAATCTCGCCCTCCATGCTGCGCGCCGCTCCTCATTCCAAAAATCTTCTGGTTGCGACTTGATCCAGTTCACCAGGTCATCGCAGGCCTTGCTCGCGAACTTGATAACCGGTCCATCACTCTGCAGCGCATTGTTTTCTCCCTGGCTCTGTCGAATTTGCCGGCGCATCTCGGCAACCGGCAATTCCTCCTTCTCCGCGCGCGCCAGCCATTTTTCCTGCTCTTTAGCCGGCAACGCAGCGACCTCCTGATGCTTGGACCATTCAAGACTTTCCCGACGTCGGGAAACTTCGACGCTCTTCGAAACCCAGGCCATATTCGCCAGGCTCTGGTAATTGAGCCCATTCATCTCGGCGAACTCCTTCAACTGCCCGTACTTCCGGAGCCCGAACGCAGCCCAATCCCCGATCCACCATTTCATGACCTGGTCCGTGCGGCAGAGCTCCCGGCCAATATTCGCCCATTCCTCCATTGGCAACTCTTCCGGCAGCTTCAATAGCAGCGGCGACCAATTGGCCTTATCCCGCCATAAGGTCACCAGGGATTCCATCTCTCCAATCATTCCCATTTTTCGCATATATATCTGCTATCTCCTGTTTCCTGCATTCGGGCCGTCTGCAGCCCGCCACATTTTGTAAAGATTCCCTGCGAGCTCATGCAGCCTGGCTGCCAGCTTATTTCGCTCCTCCGTGACGATCGCCAGCTGCGCCTCGGCCCTGAACTGCGCCGCCTGCGCCCGGCGCAACCGGTTCCTCAACTCATCGATGATTTCGCTGTATGTAGTCGCGGCTTCAGCCGGCGCCGTGAACTTCAACGCCGGAAACTCAACCTGCTCGCAGATTTCCGGCATCGGCCCCAAAAACCTTTTCCGCGCGCTCACCCGATCCTCCTCGTCAAAAAGATCGCGTGCTTCGGAAATTCGCCCTTCTCGCTTAATACCAGCCAAAACAATTCCTTCCGGACGTCCTCCATTGTCGGCGCATCGATATACAACTTCCTGCCGAGCGCCCCTTTCTGGTTCGGCGCAAACACCTGCGTAACCGTCTTCACCCATCCCTGTTTAGGGGCATTCAAGCAGCGATCCTCCTTCGCAACACCTCGCAGGCCTGCACCGCCTTTTTCAAATAGCACGCTCGAAACGATCCGCCGTTGTTACCCCGTCGCCCACGTCCATAGCCATGCACAATTTTCCCGTGCTTGATTTGCACCGGTTGCGCGATCTCTGGCGCCGGCGCCTGGACCGGGATTCGGAAAAATCCCTGCGGCGTAGTATCGGCCTTCCATCCCAATTTTGTGTATATGCGCATCAGCGAACTGCCGGCATGAGACCCATTTCCCGTTGCTTCTTTTTCGGAAGGCTCGATCGAATTGCATTCGCAGGCTTCGTCACGAATGAGAGGTAGTTCTCGAGCTGTTGCCTGGTCTCATCGATCTCGTTCTGGCGTTCTTTAACTTCCTTTTCGATGGCCTCCGGATGCGCTCCCAGGAGCAGTGCTTTCCCCGGCAAATTCTTCAGCTCTCGCTCTTTCCGTTTCAGCGCTTCGAGCTCGGCTTTAATCGCTTTCAGCGTCGGACGCACAACTCGTATGGCGCCGCGCTCTTTCCGCGGCTTTGGTGGATCTAGATATTCCTGTCTCATTGGTCTTCTTTCTTGAAATCGCCGTCGGCATCGCAATGCGCCGGAGGCCAACCGGCGTTCTTAATGTTTCGGCTGCGCAGAAATCGATTGGGTATTCGGAAAAAGAGCTTCTCGGCCACCTCCCATGCCGCAATGATTATCAGTGCCGTAAAAATTGGATGATCGGTTGCAAATTGATTCATGGCTTTGGACTTTGGTCTTTGGATTCCGGACGTATCTTCTGCGGCCGTCGATTCGTCTCCCTGTACTTTTCAGCGGTCACTTCCTTCCTCATGTATTGGCTCGGCGGGATCCCGAGGTAACTGCAGATATGCCGGCAATGCTTGCTGACGGCCGCGCGCGTCACTCCCCAGGCCTTCGCAGCCTCAGCCATCGTCACCCCGTCGGCGTACGCGTCGCCGGTCGCAATCAGATAACAAACCAGCGTGAACTTCGAATTCCTCGCTCCCTGAATTAACGTCACGAACCGCCGGTAAAAATCTCCGCGCGACAAATTCGAGACCGCGGCGCCGTCGACCGTTGTCGCACCTGCAGGTTCAACATTGCTTTTGCACTTCGGACAAGCCGCGTCCACGACGTCCCTGCACCGCGGGCAATACGCCTCGAGACAATGCCCTTCCGGATGGTCGCTCATCGAGGCGTCGTTCGATTCGGCTGGATCCTGAAGAATCATCGGAGAATGCATTTCACTTTTGAATGAGCGCACCGATCGCAGACCCACCAAACCAGGCAGATATCTCCTTTACCAATCGTGCTGGGAATAATGTCGGAATCGGATCGCCAATCGTGAAATCCAATGGAGCAACGGATTTTGTTCACGCGTCCGGCTGCTTTGTTCACGATTTTGGCGAAAGCGTTCATGGCTTTATCACCAGCACATATCCCCGCAGCCCAAACAGGGTTTCAATCAGCTCTCGCGCATGCTTGGAAATCAGATGGGGAAAGAACTCTTTTCCCAATCGCTCCAGGTCGCCGGCCCGGACCACTAAAACGCTCTTGGATTTCATTTCGGCTGCTCCGTGACCATTTGTACCAGGGCATATAGAGCTGAGCCGCTCACCTCGGGCGCGGGATCCATTGCAAGGCGAAGAAGGATCGGAATGCTTCTCTCCACTTTTAAATTGGCGAGAGCAAGGGCAACCTCATGTCGGACCAGAATTGATCCGTCCGCGGCCGCTGCGTCAAAGTCGCAGAGAACGCCATTCGGGTCGCACAGATCTTTCGCGGCCTGGCCCAGGAGAAAAGCGGCTTCATGTCGTACCACGTCCGACTCGTCAAAACGCATGGCTTTTCGCAGATCCCATTCATTAAGCGATTGCAAAGCTTTCAATCGTTGTGGGGCATTCATCATTTCGCCATTTCCTCCTTCTCCCTCTCGCTCAGCTGCTCCGCGGCCGGATCCGGACAAACCTCTCCAAGGATCCCGACCAGTGTCGCCTGATTAGCCAGGTCCCGGGCATGGTCGTTTTTGGATTCCTTCCACCAAACCTTTGTCTGGCCGGTTTTTGGATTGAACTCGCTCTTCTTCACGCGCGATGACATCTGCAGCGCATATTCTTTTTCTATCTCTGGATCGCCCGTTGCGGGCTCCTCCCAATGGCCGTGGTCAATGAGCTCCTGGACCTTCTGGTTCATTGCCGGCTTCGAAAAGATGATGAGCGGACAATGCCGTCGGTTCTGGCCGGCGGCGCCCATGTCGGGATCGCCGTAGGTCAATGGCGCATAACTTTTCTGGACATGCCGGACCTGCGTGCCTCTCTTGATGCGGTGAATAAAGAAATGCTTGTCGTCGCCCCGGACCGCAATCCATCCATATTTCAGGCAGGCCGCATAAACGCCATGGTCGCCTTTGGGCAGATACGCCGAGTCGCAAAACGTCCGATTCGGGGGAATCTTCAGTTCATTTCGAATTTTCTCCAGCTCCGCAAACCCGTACGCCTTTCCAAACCCAAGCCGTCGGGTCTTTACCACGCCGCCAATCACCAGCCAGGCGCGCGCTGACCACCAGAACAAATCCTCTTCCTGCCGATCGATCTGCATGCCGCGCAATTTCTCGCCCGGCATCTCGGTTTGAATCGCATAAGCCACCCGCGTCAGGTGCAGGCCGCCCTTCAAAAGTGATTGCTCGTCTTTAAAGATCGCCCGGCGCTTCTGGTAGAACTGCAGCTTCGGCTTCAGATCGCCGCGCTTCTCGGCGTTGCATGCGTTCAACCAGAGCTCGGCGAGCTCGTCCCAGGGAAAATCGATCACCGATTCCCAATGAAACGAATCTTTCTTGGATTCCTCTCGCTCCGGCTGCGTGTCCCGGTACCGGCCGGTCCGATTCCATTCGCCTTTCGTGCGCGGATTATCTAGCATGGGATGGCTGCAATGAGGACATTCGAACCTCACCGTCGGCACGCACTTCGCGACGTCCCAGTCGCCGTTCGAAAGCTGGTATTTGTTCCAATTGATTCCCCAGAAGCTCCCGTCCGCCCGCTGTCCGCTGAAGATCGGATCAAAATACTTCCCGCAATCCGTGTTCAGGCATTGCACTTCCCATTCGAAAATCTTCCCCTTGTAGTAAGCCTGGAACCAATCGCTTTCCTCCATTTCTACCCCGTCCTTCGGTCCGCCCTGGCTAACCCGAAGAATCTTGCTCGTCTGCATTTTCAGGTAATCGCCTATGCGGCCTTCTGCCTCTCCCATCTTTCCCTGATCCCACATCCAAACCTCCTCGAGCCGGAGATAGCGAATGCCCTTGGCCTGCAGGTTGGCCAGGGACGGCCCGCGCACATACCAGGTGTGACCGTTCGAGAACAGGATTTCATTGTCTCGCTGCTTGTGCCGGTTGCTTGGGAAAAGCTTCCGGACGGGCGCGCAGCTCTCAAAGATGCGTTTGATTCTTTCCTCCGCATGGTCGCCGGCGACTTTATCGGTTTGGAAGACGTCCATGTACGGCCCGGGATCGTTCACGATCGTCCAGGGACAGTAGATGTCCCCGATTAAGCTCCCGCCCCCGCGGACCGGCTTCAGCACGTTCGTTTCCCTTTTCCGATCGTTCTGCAGCGACGCGAAGATCGGAATGAAATGTCTCGAGCCCGAGATGTCGAACCAGCCTGTTTTTGTAATCGGCGGCGACAGCCAAATAAAATCATGCGCCCAATCTGGAATCGGCCGCCGGTCGCGCGTCGTGAAAACGTCTGTCCAGGTCCCCGCTAGATCGGTTTGGATTAGATCGCCCATTCGTTTTTAAACGACTGCAGGAAGGCGATGAGCTCATCAGCCAGGCGCTTGCCGTAAATGCGCGCCTGGGGAACATCGCAGCCGGCGACGGCCGTCGGATACTCGTTGGTCAGCCGATGCTCGATGGTGGCCACCATTGGCGAGAAGCAGCGCTGAATCGAATCTTTGACCTTTGCCTTCGCGACCACCAATCCTTCGTCCTTGTCATTGGCAATCCTCAGCTTCCGGATCTCCTGGAGAAGTTTTTGGTCGCGCAGCTTGTCGCTCTTCTTTGCTCTAATCGCATTCTCGACGTCGCTGATGCGATAGAACCTGGTCTTGCCTTCAACTCGCGTCGGTTCGATTCCAACGATCGCTTTGTCGATTGTCCTCCGGTCATAGCCAAGCAATTTGCTCAGCGCATTCACCGAATAATCGGAACCATGGTTCCCCTCCGAACTTCCTTCCTTGTCCATTTTCTCTGCCTTATTCGAGGCGTCAAAACTCGACTCACTTTTCCCCTTTGCGCGCCGGGTCGCTGCCTCCGTCCCCTTCTTTTCCTTTGCGCTTCTCCTGGCCTTGCCTGGCTCGACTGGCGGCCCTTGTGGAGGAGACTGACTTTTTTTGCCGCTCATAAACCGCCCGCGCAAAGTCGGGTAACCTGACTCCGAGAAAAATCGAAGAGATTCCTTGTGACGGGGTGGTCTTGGGTGCGTATACGTATCGCCCAAGGCGCGTAATGGTACGAACGAAGAGGGGCGAGCAGCAGATTCACAGGCGCCATTTAGCCCATTATTAGTGGCTTAAAATAGACCTCCCTTTGGTATGCTACCAAAAGGTAGGTAGCCAATCACCCCACTTGTCTGCTATGCTGTAAAGCAACAATGGGTCTCTTTGCCCAACTAAACTGACCATCGATGACGCCCGTTGCGGTTCAACTCTCTCCCAGGGAGCGCCAGGCAGTGCTATGCCGGGCGCGCGGATTGCCTTACAAAATTGCGGCCGAAGAATTAGGCATCAGCGCCGGCACATTCAAGCAGTACCTCCTGCGCTCATTCGAAAAACTCCAGGCCCGCTCGAGCATCGAAGCTGTGCGAAACCTCCAACTCTTCGAACGCGGAGAAAAGCCATCCAAGAAAACATCCCGCCGAATTCCGGTCCTCTGTTAGTTCCGGAAATTCTCCACCAATTCCGCTTCGCTACAATAATGCCCGCATCTAAAACAGCAAAACTCCCCTTTTGATCTTTCCTCCTCTTCAGACACGCGAATCATTCCACCGCACTTCGGGCAACTCCCATTGCGCTGCCGTAAATCGATATCCGGATATTTCTCGCGGATGATCTGTTCGAACATTTTGACCGCTTCGACTCGGTTCTCTTCGGTGTTTTCGACGCCGAAGTAGCTCAGGATCTCCGGAGCCGAAATATGGAGCGCGCCGTCCATATCCTCCCAGATGCCAGGCGCCAATCGCCGTTTCATTTTATTGCGATTGCTCATACGCGCCTCATTTTCCCTTCGTCCCATGCCGACCTGGCCAACCACGCCAGCGGATCCGCGACTGGCTGAAGACCACTTTCCCTTCCGACCCGGCTGTTGTGATTTTCCAATTTTCCCCGCAACCGCCTCAACACATAACCGGGATCCCGCTCGCACAGATCCCGCCACTGTGCACCGAATGTCCCCTTCAAATGCCCATGCGCATCGATGCCCTCCAACCATGCCAGCGCCTTGCCCTCCAGTTCGGCGGATTTTGCCGACGCCTTAGCTAGCTTAGCTTTAAGATCTGTACAAGCTGAGCTAGCTAAAGCTAAGCTAGGTCCGGCGGATTTCGCCTCCGGCGGCGAAAATGCCGGATTTACCGAGGGTTTAGCGTCGGCGGATAAATCCGCCGAAACTTCCGGCGAATTTCTCCGAGCGTCCGGCGGATTTATCCGCCGGTGTTTTTCCCAGAGCTGGTCGACTTCCTCCTGGGAACATTTCCCAGCGACCATCTCTTTCATCTTGCTATACAAAGCGGCGAAGTCAGGATCAAGCACCTGAACTTCGCCGCTTGCCAGCGCATTATCCCGGCTGACCGACGACAAAGCCTCATCGAGCGGCCGTTCCGCGCAAAGTCCTAGCTCTTTCTGAGCGGTCCCGATATCTCCACACACTCGAAGCGTGCTCCATGCTGAGATATCCGGCCGCAACTGATACGTCCCTTGCCCTTCGTTTGCGTCCACGATGAGCAGTTCGCGTAGCGTATCAAAAACTCGCCTCGCCTTGTCCACTCTGATTCCGCTCGAATCCCTGAAGCCCAGCACCTGAGACCATTCCTCCATTCTAATCGGCGCGCTGAATCGATCCTCGTCAAACGTTTCGAGGACAAGAAGCTCCAGGAACTTCAGCTCCAACGGCTTCAAACTGTAAACCAAAAGACCTCGCCGCATTTGCTTCGAAAGGATTCTGCAAACTGGAGGATCGATGGCAGGCCCTGCTAGGGCTTGATTTACAGGGGTTTTTAGCGTATCAGATTCCATAGCGCTCATATAAAGCTTCCAAGCCGGCTCACAAAGCCGGCCCTTTCTTCGCGATCGGAGACGGAGAGAAGGAAAAGTTGTGTTCGTCAAATCGCCATTCGACGGGACGTCCTTTTTCAGGCATGACCCAGCGTCCACGCTCGCGAATCTTCTTAACGAAATATTCGAAAGCTCGAAGCTGAGCGCAGCAATAGCATTTTCCAATGTCCGCTTTGCCGTGAACCGTCAGATGAACGAACCAAATCGGATTCTCGCAATATGCAGTAAAGCATTTGCCGAGCAGGAGAGCGGTTTTAGAACGTTTTGCAACTGGGAACGAAGCCGGCTTTCCATCTATCATCGAAATAATTGTGATCGAGTCGCTCATTCAAAGAACTCCTTTGTTGCCGTTAACTCGCTTCTCCCCTCGATGAGCTCAAGCGTTCGCAACTTCGTCAGATACGTTCCGAACGTTCCGGAGCCTGAAGATATCTGCGCCGCCTCTCCCAATTCCTCTTTCGTCAGGGCCCGAGGATATGCGTCGGCCAAAACTCGCAACATTCTGCTGGCGCCCGAATTCCCCAATTGATTCAGCCAATAACTCAGCAACTCTTGTCCCTCAGGCAACACGTGATACTCGCCCAGCGCCTGCAGCCCGGCATCCGTTAATTGGAACGAATCCGTCCCCTCAATCCATCCGCTCGAGCGCAGCCTGGTTAAATACGTCCCGAATGTCCCGCTTGTGCTCGAAAGCCCCGCGCGCACCCCCAACTGCCGTTTGTTAAGGCCCGGCCGCTGCGCCAGCGCAATCATCATCCGTCGCAGGCCTCCGCTGACCGCGTCCCCATTGCTGGCCGGCGCGGACGGCACCGGTCGGGGTACCGCCGCAACCGGCTTTCGAACCGGTGCCACTTTCCGGACGCCTAGCGCCGATCCAAATCGTTTGGGCAAATTAGTAAGCAAATCTAAAACGGACTGCAGATGCCGGCCGATATTCTGCGATTGGATACAGTCCTCGAGCGTTTTTAGGATCGTAATCTCCTCCTTTGTAAAAACCGGCACTTCCTTGATTTCAATTTCCGGTCTTGAGGCTACTTCTTTGCTCTTTTCCACT
>DASYTB010000378.1:0-6829 GCA_036002705.1 Verrucomicrobiia bacterium | reverse complement strand
AATGGCGCGACCCGAAGCGGCAGAATCCCTGGGACATCGCCATCAAAGCCGACGACAAGATCGACTTGGCTTGGGGCGAGCCGCCATTCCCAATCCGAAACTTGGGAAATTCTTCCGACTCATCCATTCCGCCAATCGCCTGTGACGAGATTGTAAATGATTCTTACTATGTTCCGCCTTGGATCGCCGAAGCGAGGCCTCCGCTTGAAAAAGCTAAATAGCTCAAGTTCAAGGTTATACATCTTCCCTAACGGCCCCGAAAATTGGAGGCATGGAAATAGCTAAAGTCCGAGTCACTGGTTTTTAGTTCGGTGCTACGCCTGCACGAACTATTGCTAACAAACGGGGGCTTCACTGGGCTCCCTGTTCCGGAGCGGCTGGACCCCCAGCCGCTTTTCCTCTATACGCCGGACATGCCGCAGAGCCAATGGGGTTGAAGGCCCCCTGCGGGCCGTTGCGAGCGAAACTGCAAGCCAAAGGGCAACTCCGGAGTAAGCATCCGTGCGAGAAGCCGGAGGCTATGTGCGGCCATACTCCGCGGCGCGGCGCTTGAAAGCCTTCTTTCCATCAATTCTCGGGACTCCTTTCGATTCGATATCAGAAGATAGAAGGACCACTGGAATCATACCGACATGAAAGCGCAACTTTCCAGCGACAACGCGTGTTAATGAATCACTGAAACGACAAGGACACGCATGACATTCAAACGGGAATACGCAAAGAGATGGTTATTTGGCATGGCGCTTGTCGCTACGCCTTATGCTGCTCTGTGGTTCGTCACAGAGGTTTACGGGGTCCCGATGGTCCGTGGCGTTGCCACTCAGGCGGTGCGGGAACTGGCGTCCAATGCGGATACCTCAACCACGGATCGACAAGGTGCGCGTCCTGTTCAATGGTGTTCCGCTGGCGCGTATGGTCCATTGGCCGTCCACGCCGAGTTTCACTGGCAGAACGAATTGGAATCAGGCGATGGAAAGAATCTCTATCTCTGGTGTTTTGGCCGCACGCTCCTTATCCACGAGACGCGGCACACCATCCCGTAGAGAGCATCGAGGAAAAGCTGCCCTTCAGAATCACCCGACTTTCCCTTGGTGAAATCCTCCTACTCGAGCGTGGTCCGTTCGGTTAAACATCTACCAGAAGGGAGGAACAGAGAGAATCGCCGGGATTATTTGGCTTAATATCTAGTGTTTCCTCCCTGGCACAATCTGCTTTAATGCACTTGTGCCGTCCGAAAATCTCGACCGACGCAGACCGGTGACGATTATCCGGCATCGCGGCGAGGAGATGTTGGAAGAGAGGATTCCTGAAGGCCGAGCTTTGCCGGGCTCACGACATCGGTCCTTCGAAAAAATCGCGCCCGGCAAATGATCGGCAGCTCGCTCATTCAATACCGGATCACCGCCAAGCTCGGGGAAGGCGGCATGGGTGAAGTGTATCGCGCCACCGATACCCGGCTTGGCCGCGAAGTCGCGATCAAAGTGCTGCCCGCCAGCTTGAGCGGCGATCCTCAGAGCCTCGCGCGTTTCGAGCGCGAAGCCAAAGCGCTGGCTGCTCTGAATCATCCGCACATCGCCGCCATCCACGGTTTCGACGCGGACCAGGGCACCCATTTCCTCGTTTTGGAGCTAGTCGAAGGCGAGACGCTCTCTGAACGGCTGCGAAGCGGGGCGCTGTCGTTGAAAGAGGCGCTGATCATCTCTCGTCAGATTGCCGAGGCGATCCAGGAAGCACACGAGAAGGGAATCGTCCATCGCGATCTCAAGCCCGGAAACGTGAAGATCACGCCCAATGGCCGGGTCAAAGTGCTCGATTTCGGACTGGCGAAGTTAAGTCCCGGAAGCGCCGAAGTGATGCCAGGCCAGTGTCCGTCTTCTACTGTTCGCAATGATGCCGCCAATTCTGAAACCGAAGCTTCCACAGTGTTTGCGGACGCCACCACACCCGGCGCGATAATGGGCACGGCCGCTTACATGAGTCCGGAACAGGCGAGAGGGCAGGAGGTGGACAAGCGGACGGATATTTGGGCGTTCGGCTGTTGTTTGTATGAGTGTTTGTGCGGCCAGAAGCCTTTTCGCGGAGCCACCGGGACCGACCTGATTGCGGAAGTGTTGAAGAGCGAGCCGGACTGGTCCCAGCTTCCGGCCGAAGCGCCTCACGAAATCAGCACCCTGCTCAAGCGGTGTTTGGAGAAGGAACCATCCCGCAGGTTAAGCAGCCTTGGGGATATTGCCATCCTGCTGGAGGAATCCATTCGCCTATTGGCGCCCCCGCCTTCGTCCCAAAATTCCGCGAGTTCCAGCCCGCACCGCGCGCCGCCTCCGATTAAAAAGCAGTATTCCATCGCGGTGATGCCATTTGTGAACATGAGTTCCGATAAAGAGAATGAGTACTTCAGCGATGGCATCACCGAAGACCTGATTTCCGCCCTGTCGCAGATCGAGGGCCTGCGCGTCCCGGCCCGCACATCCGCCTTTGCCTTTAAGGGCCGGCAGGATGACATCCGCAGCATAGGGCAGCGATTACGCGTGAGCCTGGTGCTGGAAGGCACCGTGCGCCGCGCCGGGAACAAGTTGCGCATCACCGCGCAACTGATCGATGTGGCGGACGGCTTCCAAATCTGGTGTGAGCGTTACGACCGCGAGCTGAAAGATATCTTCGAAATCCAGGACGAGATTGCGGGACGCGTCGTTTCCGCCTTGAAAATGAAATTGGGCGTCACGGAAAAACAGCGCATGGAAAAGAAGGCGACCTCCAATTTGGAAGCGTACGATCTCTACCTTTTAGGCCGCTATCTCTGGACACGGCGCCAATCGCAGGACCTCCCCAAGGTATTCGAGTTGTTCCAGCAGGCACTGGAAAAGGATCCCAATTACGCTTTGGCGTATAGCGGCATGGCCGACTATTATCTCTATCAAGGATACTTCTTTGGAAGCATCCCTTCCGCCGAAGCCATCAGCAAGGCCAGGGTATTTGCGGAGAAGGCCATCACCCTGGACCCAAAGCTGGGTGAAGCTCATGTCTCACTCGGGTTGGTAAAACTGTGGCTCAATTGGGACTTTCTGGGTGCGGGCGCAGAGCTTGACCGTGCCATGCAATTGAACCCGCACTATGCCTCGGCCTACCACTTCCGAGGCATGCAATTTTGGGGCACCCACCGGCGGGTCGATGACGCTCTAGCGATACTTCAACGGGGCCTGGACATTGACCCGCTTTCCGTTCCGCTCCACAACATGCGCGCCATAATTCTTTCGCAGGCAGGCCGGCACGAGCAGGTGATCGAAGAAACCAAAAAGATTCTCGAACTCGATCCTCATCACGTCTGGGAATATTTTGGCCGCGCTTACGAAAAGACCGGCCAGCCCGAGCACGCCATGCACTGGTATTTGCGCTGGCTGGAGGAGGATGGCGTTAAGCCCGAGACCGTCGCCCAGCTTCGAAAAGCCGGCGAAGCCGAAGGACTCGCGGGCTTTCATCGACTCAACGCGCAACTGCTGATCGAAAGCGACGAACTCTTGCCGCTGGCGCGCCATTGGCAGCGGGCCTATCGCGTGCAGGCCTGCGCTCGCCTTGGACGTCTCGATGATGCTTTTCGAATCCTTGAACAATCCTTCGCAGACAAAGAACCCGTTCTGGTCTGGTTAAAAGTGGACCTCCGTTTTGAACTTCTTCGCGATGATCCGCGCTTCATTGCCCTGGCCAGGAAAATCGGTTTTCCAGAATGAACATCGGGCGTGGCGCTAACGGTAGCCGGTTGGACGCACGGATAAGGCATGTAAAGGGGTTGCTCCGGATCCTTTCTGATCCTCAAACCTCGTTGATTAACTGCTCCAGCGCTTGCACCTGGCCGCCCATCGCCGTTGCGGATCGCTTGAAAAAGAGCGGCCGCCAGCGGGATCGTCGTGTCGAATCGGCATCAACGATGAACATTGGACCGAGTTTACGCCGCTTGCTCCAGATAAGCATTCAGTCGATTACCCTGCGACGCGCCGATCCGTTCGCGTATTCGCTTGTAAGCAGGGCATTCGTTGAGGACCGGACGGACTTCAATCGTGATGTCGAAGTCCAGACCGGGAGAGGTTTTGGCAATTGCGATTGCCTCCGCCAGGCTGTCCACGTCCAGGATCAGGTAACCGCCGACCGTTTCTTTTGTTTCGGCGAACGGCCCATCCGCGATAGATTTGCCGCCGCGACCAAGCACGACGCCGGTGCGATCCAGGGGTTGGCCACCTTTGACTTTCCCGGATTTGGCCAAGCCGTCCGTCCAGCTCAGGAAGCGGTCCAGCGTGCGTTTGAGCTCTTCCGGGCCCAGCCCTTCGTCCCATTCCTTGCCCCGAAACAGCAACATGTAACCATTCACCGATTTTTCCGTATTCGATTCCATACTCATAATTAACCTAACGACGAACAAAAACCACTGGGCAAGACATTCTCAATAAAAAAGTTTCTGAATTTCTGAATTTTGCCGAACGTGGGTAGCCACAATTGGAGCAAGGCTACTGGACTTGAGGATGAACGGCAGAAATTGGCCCCTGCGCTCCGAAAACCTGACAGCTTTTCGCCCTGAAGGCCATCGGACCCTTGTTGCGCTCAGCAAAAGCCGGCTGCAATCGGCGCCAGTTTTCTAATGCCCTCGTGAATCTCTTCGGTGTTCGGGTGCGAGAAATTCAAGCGGAAGGTATTCTCACCACCAGTTACGTGGAACTCTTCTCCGGGCACGACTGCGACGCCGGCGTCCAAAGCACAGCGCGCGAATCCCCGGGCGTTTTTTCCGTACGGCAGGCTTGCGAGAAAGAACATTCCGCCTTTGGGCCGGGTCCATTTGACAGGGGCGGGCATGGATTGAGTGAGAGCCGAGAGCATGGCGTCTCGTTTCGCGCGGTAAAGTCGGCGGATTTTTGGCACTTGCCGCTCCAGAACACCCGCCGAAATCAATTCCAGCGCCACGTACTGATTGAACGTGCCGGTGTGGAGATCCATCGCCTGACGGGCAGAGACCAGCCTGTCTATCAACTCCTCGGACGCGATAATCCAGCCGAGCCGAAATCCGGGCGCGAGCACTTTCGAGAAAGTCCCGACATGCACGATGGGGCCTTTGATGTTGCCACTCAAGTGCAGCAAGGTTGGGAGTTCCTCTCCCTCGTAGCGCAGTTCGCGGTAAGGATCATCTTCCACCACGACCAAATCTTGTTTCACCGCGTAAGCTGCCAAGGCCTCCCGCCGCTCCAGGCTGAGAGTCGTTCCGCCTGGGTTTTGGAAATTTGGGATTGTGTAGAGAAGCTTCGCGCCTTCGCTTTGACAGACTTCGGACACGAGTAATCCGGTGTCATCCGACTTGATGCCGGCGAATTGCACTCCGAGAGGCCGCCAAACCGAGAGCGCGGAAAGGTAAGTGGGATTCTCGACGAGCACGCGATCACCCTCATTCAGCAGCACGCGTCCGAGGATATCGAGCGCCTGCTGCGCGCCGCTCGTAATCAAAATGTTTTCCGGACGCACGCCGATTTCGCGAAAGGGCTCGGCAATGAGGGCGCGCAGTTCAGGAATGCCTTCACTCTGACCGTACTGGAGCGCTTTCGCTCCATAATTGCGAAGAGCGGCCTCGGTGGCGATCTGGATTTCTTCCAGGGGGAAAACTTCCGGTGCGGGCAGGCCGCCCGCGAAAGAAATGATTCCCGGTTGTCCGGCGAACTTAAGAAATTCCCGAACACTGTTCCGCCGGATGAGGGCAGTTCGGCGAGCAAGTTTCGTCTCCCATGAGAAGCCGCTATTTCTTACACCCATGTTTTGCATTGGTTCCAGAGAATCACGAATGGCCGGGGAGCCCGCCAATACTTCTTTTCTCGCGGAGTCATACTTTTCCGGTATGGTGCGCGCCCGAATGGAACTGCGGCAGATTCGGTACTTTACGATGGTCGCGCGCGAACTGAACTTCACGCGCGCGGCCGGGAAGTTGCATCTGGCGCAGCCGGCGCTCAGCCGCCAAATCAAACAACTGGAAGAGGAACTCGGCGTGGCGCTTTTGATCCGCGATAAACGAAGTGTGCGCTTGACCGAGAAAGGAGCCGCTTTCCTGGCCGAAGCCGAAGCCATTTTGGCGCAAGCCAGCCGGGTCATGGAACGGATGCAGGCGAGTCCGGGCAAAGAATTGAAGATCGGTTACGTGTGGGGTCTTTTTCATTCGCTCGTTCCGGCGGCGCTGCAGCGTTTTCGGGAGGTCTCGCCGGAGACGGCCGTAAGTCTGCTCGATCTCAGTTCTCTTGAGCAGGCCAGCCTCCTCGGGAGTGGAAAACTCGATGCCGGTTTTATCGGCTTCGCCTTTGAAGCCGACGCGGCGGCTCTGCAAAAAACGAAAATTGGCCGCTGCAATTTTGTGATCGCGCTTCCCAAGGGGCACGCTTTAGCGCGGCGCTCCAGCGTCGATTTGCGAAATCTTGCCCAGGAATTTTTTCTGCTGATTTCTGACCAGCATTTTCCTGGCGCTTCACAGGTCATGAGAGAAGCCTGCCACGCCGCGGGATTTCAACCTCGCGTCCTCCAGACGGCCGCGCGCGGTCATACGATCTTGAATCTGGTGGCGGCGAACTGCGGGATCGCGCTTTTGCCGGCACCTTTGCGTGAACTGCCGCACGACGGCGTCGTTTTTCGCGCGCCAACGAAACCAATCTCCGCGGACCTTTTTCTCGCGTGGCGGTCAGGGTTGGATAAGGACGTGCTCAAGCAGCTCAGAAATTGTCTTGCCTCTCGCGCATGAACGAGTTTCCCGAACCGATTAAGCAGGTGGACCGAGTCTTCGTGCGCTGGTGCGGACGGAAGTTGATTTACTTCG
>DASYTB010000377.1:0-1689 GCA_036002705.1 Verrucomicrobiia bacterium | reverse complement strand
AACTGGTAAGAACCTATGCAGGCGAAAGACTTTCTGGATGCGCTGGATGACGACGTCGTGGTGAAGGCCATCGCGGACGCAGAGAAACGGACTTCGGGCGAAATTCGAGTTTTCGTCACGCACAAGCCGGTGAAAGACGCAGTCCTTGCAGCTCGCCAGCACTTTCTGGAGCTGGGCATGACGAAGACGGAGGCGCGGAATGGAGTGCTGATTTTCTTCGCGCCGAAGTCGAGAAGCTTCGCGGTCATCGGCGACAAAGGAGTTCACGAGAAATGCGGCCAGCATTTCTGGGAACACGTCACCGGCAAAATGACCCCGCTGCTGAAGGAAGGAAAATTCGCCGAGGCCGTCGTTTTGGCCGTCAAGGAAATCGGCGAAGTGCTGGCCAAAGAATTTCCGTGGAAAGCCGGGGATCGCAATGAATTGCCCAACCAGGTCGCGCGGGACAAGGATAAGTAATTCCGCTACGCCGCGGCCGGTTCCAATTGGGGAGTATTTTCTCCGCGCGACGATTTCTTCCCGCCGGCCTTTGCGCCCTTCGGAGTCTTAGCTTCGGGCGGGCGATTCGGCATGACCACCCGCACCAACGTGCCGCATTGCGCGCCGGCCGCCACACTGACCGTCGCTCCGATCATCGCGGCGCGATAATTCATCACGCGCAAGCCGATGCCGGTGGCTTTCCCGAGGGTTTTTGGAAAACCGCAGCCATCATCCTCGACCGTTAGCTCGACCTGATTGTTCTGCGTGTTCAGACCGATGACGACGTGTTTGGCGCGACCATGCTTGATGGCGTTGTTCACGGCTTCCTGGGCAATTCGGTAAAGGTGGATCGCGGCGGCGTTGTCATAAACCTTCGTGAAGGTCGGCGCTTTGAGTTTGCAATCCACGTTCGTGCGGGTGACACGGCTGGCGAGTTCCTGGAGCGCCGCCTGCAATCCGTTATTCTCCAATTCCACCGGACAGAGTCCGCGAGCCAGGTCACGCGCCTGGGTAATCGTCTCGTTGACCATGGTGGTGATCTTTTTTACGTCTTCCGCCTCCTTCAAGGAGCGGCTGGCCAGCTTCTGCTCGACCACTTTGACCATGCAGGCAATGCCGGTGAGATATTGGCCCAGCCCATCGTGCAGGTCCTGGCCAATACGCCGTTTCTCGCTTTCGCTAATCTGCTGGATTTCTTTCTCGAGACGTTTGTTCTCGGTGATCTCGATGGCGGCCCCGCCGACCATCATCACTTCGCCGTTTTGATCGCAGATCGGAAATCGCGTGGTCAGCCAATAATGCATGCCATCGTCACGATTGTAGGATTCGGTGGTTTCGATGGCTTTGTTTTGCAGGGCGACCTGCTGGTCCACGTTGCGCGCTTTGGCCGCAGTGGTCTTCGGCAGCAGTTCCGAATCGAGTTTCCCGATCACCTCATCCACGCTTCGCCGGAACACCTTCGCGCAGGTCTCGTTCGCATAAATATAATGGCCCTCGAGGTCCTTCATATAGACCGCGCAGGGCACGTTCTTCATGAAGGCGGACATCTGCGCTTCACGCTCCCGGAGTTGCTGGAGCGTCTTGAAATGCTTGATCGAATAGCGAATCGAGCGCTCGAGCAGCGCGGAATCCAGCTTGTCTTTGCTGAGGAAGTCTGCCGCCCCGAGTTTCATCGCCTCGGCATCGACCTCGGGATTTTCCGTGGTGAGC
>DASYTB010000376.1:0-5735 GCA_036002705.1 Verrucomicrobiia bacterium | reverse complement strand
CTTCAAAGTAGTAAAGCGCGAGAACCTTGCGCTGCATCTCCGGGAGTTGCTCGAGGCGGTCGGCGATCACGCGGGAAAGTTCTTTTTGCGCGGCTTCGTCGAACGGTCCTTCGTGCGCGCTGTCGGCCACCCACTCATGCCGGGTGGTCTCATTGTCCTCGTCACTGCCGACGAGCGAGTCGAGGCAGACAAAGGTGGCGGGACGAATCGAAGCTTGCAGTTCTTGGAATTCGGACATCGAGAGCTTCAGCGCCTTCGCGATTTCTTCCTCCTTGGGCAACCGGCCGTACCTCTGCTCGAGCTGTTCCATGACGCCCTGGACCTTGCGCGCCTTCTCATGAACGGAACGGGGGATCCAATCAAGGCGGCGCAGTTCGTCGAAAATGGCGCCGCGAATCCGCACCTTCGCGTAACTCTCGAAGGAGCTGCCGGCCAGCGGATCGTATTGGCGGACGGCGTTAAGAAGACCGACCAGTCCAGAGCTGTACAAATCCTCCGGATCAACGTGCGGCGGCAGCGACATGGCCAGCCGTCCGACAACGGTTTTCACCAGTGGAAGGTACTCCTCAACCATGTTCGCCTCGGCCACGGAGCCAGGCTTCATGTTTTTGTACCGAGCCTTGATTTTTTGCGCCTTGCTCAGCGCCTGCTCGGACCTCGGCGGCCGGGCAACTTCAACATCCAAAAGTGCACTCGATTTCATACGTTAGGCAGGAGGAGCCTGGTTGAGATGGGCGGAGTGTTCGATTTGCGCCTGGCGCAGCGAACGCAGCCATGACCGGCCCCACCAGCGGAAGAGGTAACTTGAAGCGAAGCAGACGACACTCGCGCGCCAAAGAACGTCAGGCCAGGGAGAGCCTTGGACCGCACCAAATAAAAGGCCTGAACCAAACCCGATCAACGCACCTAGAATCATCAGTTTCTTCATCTTCCTGTGAACTCCGAGCGCTGCTTAGCAGAAGGTCTGCCAGTTCCGAAAATGCGCGAAAACGCCAAAAAAACGGCCTATTTCGATCCGAATTGCCGGTTCAAAACGGCATCCGCGGTCGCGGGGAAGAATTCACCCGGAACATTTTGCCCTGCGGAGAGAAACCGAACGCTGTAGTTGGTCCCAAGAACGAGATTCCAAATTTTGCCCCAGCGCTGCTCTTCATCGAGATGAGTGATGACAAGGTCGGAAATTTCCAATTTTGAGAAAAAGCGCACCTGTTCGAGCAGATGAGCTGACTCGTAAGCGGCATTCAGCACGAGGTGGATTTCCGGAACACCGAAAGCCTGGATCGTTCGTGCCAGGGCCTCGCGCCCGCGCGTATCGCCGAGGCCAATTCCCGGGAGATCGATGAACACACTCTGTTCGCTCCACTCGAATTGGCTCGGCAGCGTCCGCTCGAAATGCGCGCCGAGAATTTCGCTAAATAGCGCCGGTTGCGGAGAATTATTCGTGACCAAAGTATCCAGTTGATAAATCGCGGCCGGCTGCGCCTCGGCGAGGCTGGCCTGCGTCACCATTTTGCAGAGAACCGTCGATTTTCCCACGCCGGGAACTCCGACAAAAACATGCACGCCCGCTTCGGTTCGAATCGTGTCGCCCTTCCATTGGCGGCGTAACGCATCGGCAACGCACGCGATTTGCGCTGCGAGTGGTTGATTGAGCGGATCGAGCTCAGCCATCTCGCTCACGACTCGTTCGGCGAAGACGGGGACAAGCCCCGTGCGGACGAGGAAAGCGGCGATACTGCTGGGCTTTGGGACAGCCGATTGATTTGCCGCACTGGGATAAGACGAGCCACCCTCACCTTGATATTCTGCCTTCGCGGGCGAAACAGGAGCTCGGGGTACCCGACGCCGCTTGAGGTCTTCCTTTAATTGCCTGATTTCAGCTTGAATTTGTGCGATCGGATCCAGCGTTTGCGTCGGCGTCGATTCTTCGATGCCGGCCACGACTTCAATCTGTTCCTTCTTCAGCAAGCGGGAAACTCCCGAGCGCGGCAGTTTGCGGACACTGAGCACCACCGCTTCCGGTCCGAGCTGCGAGCGGATTTGATCCACCGCCTCGTCGGCTGATTCGGCTATGAAGGTGTGGACTTGCATATTACCGGATTACAGTGCCGAGCGCCGAGAAACGAAGCGCACCCTCGTTGCTTCGCTCTCCACGCCGATTGCGACTTTGCGGTTGACTCCTCATAGCTCAGGCAGCCGCGGGGAGCTCAACCGTGCCAGCGCTTTGCACTTCAATTCGGGAAGGAACTTCGGCATACGAAAGCACCGACAATTCGGCGAAGGCGCTCTCGAAAAATCGTTTAAAACCCAGGCGGATTTGCGGCGCGCAGAGCACGAGTGGCTGCTGGCCGGCGGCGATCATCTGCTGCACGAGACGCGAAAGTTTGTCCATGATATGACGCGCTAGAGTCGGCTCGATAACCAGATTGACTTCGTTCGCGGTCTGCCGAAGCCCTTGCGCGATTTGCTGTTCGAGGCGCGGATCAAGCGTGATCGCGCGAACCGCGCCTTTTTCCGATTGAAACGGGCGAATGATCTGGGCGCCAAGCGAGCGCCGGGCGTGCTCAGCGAGTTCGTCCGGATTCTTGGTGAGGTGCGCGAAGTCCCCGACTTTCTCCAGGATCGTGGACAGATTGCGAATCGAGATTCCTTCGGCGAGGAGGTTTTGCAGAATTCGCTGAACCTGGCCGACGCTCATTTGCGCCGGGATCAACTCGTTCACCACCGTTGCGTGCGTTTGCTTCAAGTTATCAAGCAGGTTCTGCACGTCCTGCCGACTGAGAATGTCATGGCAATGTCGCTTCACCGTTTCGGAAAGATGGGTCACCAGGACGGACCCGGCATCGACCACTGTGTAGCCCGCGAGTTCCGCGTTTTTGCGCTCGGCATCGGTGATCCACGTGGCGGGCAGTTGGAACACGGGCTCGGTCGTTGGAATTCCTTTGAGCACGGTTTTGCTGTTGCTCGCGTTCATCGCGAGCCAATAACCCGGCATGATCGAGCCGAGGGCGGCGGGCGAACCTTTGATGACGAAACGATATTCGTTCGGTTTCATCTGGAGGTTATCGCGCAGGCGGATCGGTGGAACGACCACGCCCATTTCCTGGGCGAAATTGCGGCGCACTCCCGTGACGCGCTCCAGCAAATCTCCGCCCTTGCGTTGATCCGCGAGGTTGACCAAACCATAACCGAGCTCAATCTGAAATGGATCGATCTGGAGCAGCGCCTCGAGCTTCTCCGGTTCCTTCTTCTGCGCCGCTTCCGCCTGTTTGGCCGAGGCCTCAGCGGTTGTCGCGGTCTTCGCCTTGGCACTCTTCAGTTGGCGCGCGACGACCATCGTGCAAATGGCGAGGACCAGGAAAGGAAAAGTGGGCAGGCCAGGGACAAAGGCCATCACCAGCATCATTCCGCTCAAAATCGTCAGCGCGCGCGGATAGTAGAGGAGTTGGTTGCGCAATTCAGTCCCGAGATTATTGCGCGCGGCGGCGCGGGTGACGAGCAGGCCCGCCGCCATCGAGGTAATCAACGCGGGCACTTGCGAGACCAATCCATCGCCAATCGAGAGCAGGGTAAACCGTTGCAACGACTCACTCACGCTAAAGCCCCGTTGCATGACCCCGATGCCGAAGCCGCCGAGAACATTGATGAGCGTAATTAAAATCGCGGCGATCGCATCACCGCGCACAAATTTGCTCGCGCCGTCCATCGCCCCGTAAAAATCCGCTTCCTGTTCGACACGCGTGCGCCGTTTGCGCGCGTCGGCTTCCGTAATCACCCCTGCGCTCAATTCCGCGTCGATCGCCATCTGCTTGCCAGGCATGGCGTCCAGGGTGAACCGAGCCGCGACTTCCGCGATCCGGCCTGCACCCTTCGTGATGACGATAAAATTGATGAGGACCAGAATTAAAAACACTACCAGGCCGACAATGTAATTGCCCCGAACCACGAAATTTCCGAAGGCCTGGATGATGTGTCCCGCGTAGCCGTCGAGCAGAATCAGCCGCGTGCTCGCGACATTGAGCGCGAGCCGAAAGAGCGTTATGAAAAGAAGCAGCGTCGGAAAGCCGCTGAAGTCGGCGGGTTCCTCGACATAGAGGATGACGAGCAGAACAAGGAGCGAGATCGCGATGCTCAGCGTGAGCAACAGGTCCAACACCAGCGGCGGCACCGGAAGGATCAGGAGCAAAACCGTCCCGAAAACGCCAAGGATCAACCAAAGGTCGCCCTGCTTAAGAAGCAAGCCGATGTTCGATTTCGTTTTGGCCATTTTTAATTCTGGGTCTGTTCGCTGTAATAGCGGAAGCGATTGACCCGATAGACCCAGGCCAGCACTTCCGCCACGGCGGCATACAGCTCAGCAGGAATCTCGCCACCCACCCGCCCATGCTTAAAGAGCAAGCGGGCCAACGGCTTATTCTCCATGATCGGAACCCGATGCTGGACGGCGACTTCGCGAATTTTCAAAGCATTCAACCGAGACCCTTTCGCGACAATCTTCGGCGCTTTCATCGTCTTCCGATCATAGCGCAGAGCGATCGCCAGGTGCGTCGGGTTCGTCAGAACCACATCCGCCTTAGGCACTTCCTGCAGCATTTGCCGTTGGGTTTTGGTCCGGCGCCGCCGCCTCTGCCGCGCTTTCAACCGCGGGTCGCCTTCGGTATTCTTAATCTCTTCCTTCAGCTCTTCTTTCGTCATCATCAGGTCGCGATTAGTGCGCCAGTACTGATAGCCGTAATCCGCCCCGGCGATCATCACGAGCACCAGAATGACCCGGCTGCCAAGCTGAAAGGAAGTATCGGCAAGGAAGCGCGCAATTTCTGCCGGTTGAATGGCAGTATAGAAAATCGGGTCCTGCAGGATTTTCCGGAGCGCGCTCCAGCACACCGCCGCGATGATCCCGATCTTCAGGATCGACAAACCAGTTGGGACGAGGGCGCGCGGTGAAAAAATCTTCTCAAACCCGCTCGCCGGATTAACGCGGTTCCAATCTGGCTCGAGCGCGTCCGAAGCCGTGGTAAAGCGCGATTGAATCCCGCCCGCGAGCAAACTGGCGACCGTTGTGCAAATCACCACCGGCCCGACGCAAATGGCGAAAAGAATCGCTCCATTGATCAAATAAACCTGGAGGTTTCCTTCGGCGAGCGAGGTCTTGTGCAGATTCGTGAAGATGCCGGTAAAGGCATACGCAAAACGTTGCCACGCGTCCGTTCCCGCCATGCGCAACGCAATCAAGCCGGCCGTCAAAACAAAAACCGTTTGAACCTCCGCGCTCCGGGCAAACTGGCCTTTCTTAAGCGCCTGCTCCAGGCGCTTGGGCGTTGCTTGCTCTGTCTTTTCCCCCGCGTGCTCGGCCATACATCAATCCCAACTCCTCACATCACAAACATCCGCGCGACCCGAATGAAATCGTCCGGAATGCGGTTGAGGTGATTGACAATATGCTGCGCGAGCATGTTGCAGGTGAAGCCGAACACGGCCAACCCGGCGATTGTTCGGACAGGAAAGCTTTCGCTGAAAACATTCATCTGCGGAACCGCGCGGCCAAGCAGAGAAAACACCAGCGTCACCAGGAACGATGCGGCAAGAATCGGCGCGGTCATTTGCAAGGCAATCACGAACATGCCCGAGGCCCGATGCACGATATCACTAAGGAGCAGTTCACTCAGGTGCGCACCACCCGCGGGGATGATTTCATAGCTCCGCTGCAGGCCGATAATGATCCAGTGATGCAAGTC
>DASYTB010000375.1:0-4879 GCA_036002705.1 Verrucomicrobiia bacterium | reverse complement strand
GGCTCGTCAAGCCGATCGCCCGTTCGGTGCTCTGAATGACCTGCTGCAAATCCTTTTGCAGGGGATGATCCGAGCCGAGGCCGCTGCGGATCAATCCGCTATAGCCGGTTATGACCGTCAGAAGATTATTGAAATCATTCGCGACTCCGCCGGCCAGACGAGCGATCGCTTCCATTTTCTCGGCATTGAGAAGTTGTTGTTCGAGCAGTTTGCGGCTGGAGACATCCCGGCAAAGGAGTTGCGTGGCCGGTTCGCCGTGATATTGAATGCGCCGCACAATCGATTCCACCAGAATCGGCGAGCCATCCAGACGCGTCAGTTTCTCTTCCAAGAGGGGGCCATCAATGCCTTCCATTGATTGCCGGAGATGCTCTTCGACCAAGTCGCGATAATTCGCGTCCACAAAATCGAGGAATGCCTTGCCGATGAGCGCCACCGGACTGTCGGCGCCAAGAATCGAGACGGCTGCCGGGTTGGCAAAAGCGATTTTGCCACCGCTGCAAATGAACATCGCTTCCGGGCAGGATTCGACCAGGCGCCGGTACCGTTCTTCGCTCTCGCGCAATGCGTGTTCCGCCTGGTTGCGCTGTCTTCGATGGGACGCTTCCTTGAGCGCGCGCTGAATGGCCGGGCCAAGCCGCGTCAGGCGATCTTTCAACAAGTAATCATTAGCCCCCGCTTGGAGCGCTTCGGTGGCCACATCTTCCCCGATCTTCCCCGAAACGATAATGAATGGGGTATCAGAACCACTCTCCTTCAGAACTTCAAGCGCCTCCAATCCGCCAAAGCCCGGAATTACGTAATCCGAAATGACCAAATCCCAGCTTTGCTTTTCCAGTTGGGCTCGCATGCCTGAGGCATTCTGCACGACCGAGAGTGTGGGCTGATAACCAGCTTGTTTGAGCGCGTGGAGCAAAAGATCCGCGTCGTTCTTGGAATCCTCCACAAGCAATACCTTCAACGAGTTTTTCATTCCATGAGCCGCACGCACCTCTCTTAAGCGGCAGAATACACCTTCTCAAATTCGCGACAAGCTCCCACTGCTGCATTCCTAATGCCGACTTTTTGAGGATTTCGCGAAAACTGCGCTTCTCCCGAGAAGAAACAGGGAAACCCTTAAGCAATTCTAATGGTTTCAAGCTCTTGAACAAATAAGACCCTATTTGAGCCGGTAACTTTTTCCTGATTGCTCGGGTGCCAAACCTTTTCTCCGCGGAAAAACTTGCCTGGATGGGCAAAACCTTCAAACACGGATCGCCGACCGCCAGAGGAATTACCTTCCGCGGGCTAAAGACCAATGGAAATATGTTTGGTTTCGAGAAAAGCGTCCATGCCTTCGGTTCCCAGTTCCCGGCCCCAGCCGCTCATTTTCATGCCGCCGAAGGGGGTTTGGGTGGCGGTCGGAACGCCGTCGTTGATGCCGAGGGTGCCAGCTTCAAGGCCTTCCATGAGGCGAATGGCGCGATTGAGGTCGGAGGTAAAGGCGTAGGCGCTCAGGCCGTAAGGGGAATTGTTCGCGCGGCGGATCGCTTCTTCCTCGGTTTGGAAGCTGTAAATGGGGGCGACGGGGGCGAAGGTTTCCTCGCAGGAACAGAGGGCTTCTTCGGCGACATCCGCCAGCACGGTGGGTTCGAAGAAGAAGCCCGGCCGTTCGAGGCTCTTGCCGCCACAGAGAAGCCGCGCGCCGCGTCTCACGGCGTCGGCCACGTGCTGTTCCGCCTTTTCGATGGCGCGCTGGTCGATCAGAGGCCCAATGGTGACGCCCGGGTCGAGGCCGTCGCCAACTTTCATGGCTTTGACGCGAGCGGTGAAATGCTCAAGGAATTTTGGATAAATCGCGCTTTGGACATAAATGCGATTGGCGGCAATGCAGGATTGGCCGGTGTTGCGGAACTTGGCCAATAGGACGCCTTCGATGGCGCGGTCGAGGTCGATATCATCGAAGACGAGGCAGGGGCCGTGACCGCCAAGTTCGAGCGAGAGCGGCTTCAGGCCCGCCGCGGCACCGCGGACAAGTGATTGGCCCACTTCGGTTGAGCCAGTGAAAGTAATTTTTCGGCAGAGGGGATTCTCGAGAAATTCGGCGGCGATATCGGCGGCGTTTCCGAGGACGAGTTGGAACACGCCCTTGGGCAGTCCCGCCGCGTGGACGCATTCGGCGAAAATGGCGGAGCTGAGCGGAGTTTGGCGCGCGGGTTTGAGAATCGCGGTGCAGCCCGCCGCAAGCGCCGGCGCGACTTTGCGCACACCAAGCACCATCGGAAAATTCCAGGGACTGATCGCACCCACCACGCCAATGGGCACTTTGATCGCGACATTCCTTTTGTTCTCGGCCCAATTCGGAATGACCCGGCCGTAACCGCGGCGGGCCTCCTCGGCAAACCAGCGCAGATGATCAATCGCCATGCTGGTTTCGGCGACGCTCTGGGCGAGCGGTTTGCCATTCTCCAGCGTGATGGTGCGCGCCATTTCCTCCGAGCGGCGCTCGAGTTCATTGGCGATTCGCGTCAGCCATTCGCCCCGCTTTTTCGGAGTGACTTTGCGCCATTCGAGGAAAGCCGCGTGAGCGTGGGTAACCGCTTCGGCAACGCTACTGCGTTCAATGGTTGTGGCGTGGGCCAACGGTTCGCCGGTGGCCGGGTTGGTCACGGTGACGCTGGTTTTTGTCTGGATGAAATCGCCGTTGAGATAAACCGGATAGGTGCGCATGGCAGGAATTAGAGTGTCACGAGTAGTCAGTTTGGGGCGCGGTGGATCTGGACAGCGAGGAACCGAGCAGCGAGAACGAGTGCTTTCATGTCGAAAGCTTAAAGCGGTGGGCAGCTCTGTCGAGAACAGATACTTTCGTGAATGCTACGCCGGCGAACAGATCGGAATTGGAGGACTTGCCGTTGATTCTTTAGGGCGTCGCTTTTGGCGCGGTGGGCGGCAGATTTCTCATGACAGTTGCCCCGGGCGGGAAGTTCTGGACGAAATCTTCGCCGGTATCGGTGGTGGTTCGTTCGGGATAGGGGACTCTAAATCCAGGCCCGGAAGGTTGTTGTGCACTGAAAGTTCCGGCCATGGCCACCACGCTCCGCCGCGCACCAGGCGGTAAGTCGCGGACGATTTCCGATTCAACTTCGCGCGTGTTCACCGCCCGCGACCATTTTCCCGCTCGATAATAGGTGACCGGAGGTGGAATGAATGCCGGAACGAGAGCAGCCTCTCGGGCAGCTATCTCTTCCTCCGTGGGAGGAAGGTTTGGATCTCCTTCGGGCGGTCTGATACCGGCGACAAGGTAGACGAATCTTCGATCGCCTGGGCGATACCAGATACCGATACCCACATTCGTATCCGTCGTTGGAAGGTAATTCGAAATCACGGGCGGCATCCAGGCAGGAGGAGGCTCCGTGTCTTCACCGGCGGGAGCCGGGGGTTGCGTGATGATGTCGAGGATGCTCACAGCGGAGCGAGCGAGATTAGCGGCAATCGGAGGGCCGCTGAACGGAGTGGGCACTCCCTCCTCCGTGTCAATATTCGTGGCGTTTGGCGGAGGGTTTTGCGCGAGGAGCGACAACCAAAAAGGAGAGGCAAAAAATATGAGCAAGCCGAGAAAGGAACAGATGAAGCGGTTGCTCGGATAAGCACCCATAATGAAGGGCGTTTTCATACGTGCTTGATGATACCAGTCCTTCTGGTGGGAAGCCAGATTTAAGTTCGGCGCAAGCCGTGGCAAACTTGACACCGGACGGCCAAAAGGAAAGCTTGTGGAATTATGGTTGCAACCGTGGAAGATAATATGATCGTTCAGAAGACTCGGGAATTGTGCCAAACGATTTTGGATCATCCCGATTTTCAGGCGATGCGCCGGAGCATTGATTCATTCATGGCGGACGATTCCGCGAAACAGGAGTATCAATCGCTGGTCGAGAAAAGCGAGGACCTCAACCATAAGCAGCAGCAAGGGGTCCATTTGAGCCCGGAGGAAATCACTGAGTACGAAAGCCATCGCGAGCGCGTCGTGAGTAATCCGGTCGCGGCCGCGTTTATCCGTGCGCAGCAGGAAGTGCATGGCATCCAGGAATCAGTGAACAAATATCTTTCGAAGACTTTCGAGCTCGGCCATGTGCCCTCTGGTGAAGAGCTGGAAGGCGGGGGCTGTGGGCACGGGTGTGGGTGTCATCATTAATCGAGCTGTTGATTTTTCCGCTCCGCTTCGAGGCATTAGCGACGAACGTCCGGCGTTTGCCGGAACGAGGCACGGGTTTAAAGTCGCTGCATGTTCACGATCTACCGAACTGCCGCCGATGAGCTTGATGAGAAATTCCTCGAAAGCTTGCGCGTGGCATTTCGAGGGAAGGAGATCGAAATTAAAGTCCCTGAAGCGGACGAGACTGCTTATTTGTTGCGGTCTGACCGCAATCGTGAGCGCCTCCTGAAGGCGGTCGAAGATATTGAGCAAGGGCAAAATCTCATTGTGCCGGACGAGGCACAGTTTCGATGAGGCAGATCGCGTTTCACGCGCAGGGTTGGGAAGAATTCAAATCCTGGGCGAGTGAAGATAGAAAATATTTTCCCGATTGGTCCGTCTTATTTCCGAAGCCGCCAAGGATCCTCTTGGTGGAATTGGAAAACCGGAACCGCTTAAGCACAAGTTGCAAGGTTTTTGGTCTCCCAGAATCAGCGACGAACATAGGCTTGTTTATAAGGTGACGAACGCTTCTCTCATTATCCAAATATCATTACGGATAAAAGCGGCTACAGTTTCCTTATTGCCCGTAACGGATGTTCGTCGCGAATGTTCGTTTCGTCAAAGATCCCTCCGATTTTGCGTGGATCGAAAAAGTTGAAGCCGACGTAATTGTAAATCGGTACAATCGGGAGATCTTCGCGGACC
>DASYTB010000374.1:0-12063 GCA_036002705.1 Verrucomicrobiia bacterium | reverse complement strand
CAATGGATCTTTCACCCGCACCACCCCGAACTGCAAGTCGGCGACAGTTGGGACGAACCGCGAAAGCTGGCCAGGCTGAGCATCGCGCAGACCCAGGAGCTCACGAATGGCGTTGCCCTCTTCGAATTCCCCCTGAACGTTCGCTTTAAAGGCCCTTTCGGAACGGTGGACAAAACACTCCAGGTCAAAGAAAAACAAGAGGACTTCTTTTTCCCTCTCTCCAACGCGCCCGACATCGCGCGACTTGACCCGGACTACGTGCTTCTCGCCCGGATTCGTTTCGACCCGCCCAGAAAAATGCTCGCGGCTCAGTTGAAGGATGAAACCGACCTGATGGGCCGTATTTTCGCCCTCGGCTCGCTCGATAAATCTCACGACAAAGAAACCATCGATTTGATTGCGGACCGGCTTCGAAATGATCCGTTTTACGGCGTCCGGGTTGAAGCCGCGCAAGCGTTGCGCACGATCCATACGAAAGAAGCGATGGAAGCGCTGCTCGCCTCGACCAAACAAAGCGACGCGCGGGTGCGCCAAAAAATCACGACCGAGCTGGCTAACTTCTTTGATCCATCCGCCGAACGGTTCGAAAAGCAGGTGATTTCGGAGGAAAAGAATCCAGATGTTAAATCCCACGCGGTCCGGGGCCTCGCGAGTTATCCGGCGGAAGGTATCCGTCCGCTCCTGGAGGAAAATCTGCGTAGCGAAAGCTTCGAGGATTTGCTGGGCGACGCCGCGATTGCCGCCATGCGAGCCCAAAACGATCCCTCGTTTATTCCGGACATCATTTCCGTCCTGGAAAAGCGGCAACTCGGCCCAACCTCGCGTGGACTGGCTCACGGGCTCGATGCCGTCGCTTACCTGGCGCGTAACGAGCAAAAGAAGGACGCCGCCTACAATTTCATTGTAAAATACATCAACAGCTCGCGCTCGCGGGTGCAGGAGGCCGCGATCAAAGCTCTCGGTGTCTTGCGGGACGATCGCGCCCTCCCGGTTCTGGCCACCTTTGCGTCTGGCGCCAAAGATTTGCCCGAAACGACGGCCGCCGCACGAGCCATCGAAACGATTCGCGAAAATCGCCCCGTTATTACTGAACTCCAGGGATTAAGGAACGAGGTGATCGAATTAAAAAAACAGAACGACGAGTTGAAAAAATCTTTCGACGAGTTGTCCAAAAAGTTCGATGCCACAAGCCCGAAAATGCCTGAAAGCGCGAAACCGAAGAAACAGGGCGGACGAAAGGGGAAAGGTGATCAGTAATCCAATCGGTTGACGGCGCGCTCAAGGGAAGGTTTTCACGAGGTCGTTCAGCTTGTCCGAATATGTATTCAGCACGTTGGCGATGATTTTTGAGTATTCTTCCGCTTCGGCCCAGCGGCGCTCCTCAATCGCTTCGCGCAGGCCGGGCAAAGTTTTTACTCCGTAGCCCGTGTAGAGCCCGGGCGCATAGATCATGTGCCGAAACCAGGGACGCCCGGGAAGCCCTTTTTCATAGGTGAGCGATTCTTCCGTCTTCTGGAGCGCTGCATTGATTCGCGCTTGAGCTTTCTTGTCGCTTGAGTGATGCCGAAGCAGCCGGGCGGATTCCTTGTCAAACTGCGAAGCGGCTTTCTTCAGCCGGGAAGTCGCATTGTCCAGCGCGGCGAAATTCAGGAAGGGAACATCCGAATCGCGCTCTGGTGGGAGTTCGAGCTTGATGGGGTCGGCACTGAGCTTAAACGCGTTTTCCTCAAAGAGCCGATGCTGCTGCTCGGTCTGGGAACGCATGTCATCGGCGAGCTTATGAACTTCGCGCGCATATTCCTCCACGGTTTCCGCGAAATCAGTTAAGTGCATCGGAATCACATCGGCATCCGCCGCTCGCAGGATGATCCGCCCGATCGTTTTTGAGAGCGATACGCCATAAGAAAAATCCGGGTCCCCGAACCGAATGTAGTGATCAAACGAGTCATAGATCGAATGGTAGATGCCATAATCTTCATCCTCGCCGCCATACCGAATATCCAGCGACGCAATCCCCGCATGCTGCAAAAAGGGACTGTAATCCGAGCCGGAACCGAGTGCTTCCAGCGGCGGAGGGGCGCCGCCGTTGACCGCTTTCACCACGCGCCTCTCTTCTGCATTCCCGCGGCCCAGGTTTCCCACCAGAACCCGCGCCTTCAGCCGGGCGAGCACATCGACGCCAGTCTCCGGATCCGAAACGTCCCCCGCCACTTCGTGAACCAGTGATTGAAAGCAGTGGCTGCCGGCCATCCGCAGGAAGCCGCGGCCATTCGTATCCGAATTCACATAAAGAACCCCTTTTTCCTTCAGCTCATTCGCGTGCTCCTCCACCCATTCGGTCGAACCAATCAACGCCGGTTCTTCCGCATCCCAGCTCGCATAGACAATTGTGCGCCGCGGGTGCCAGCCCTGCTTCACGAGCGTCCCAATGCCTTTCGCCTCCGACATCAATGCGCAATGCGCCGAGAGCGGGTCCCACGCGCCAAAAACCCAGCCATCATGATGATTCCCGCGAATCACCCATTGGTCTGGATATTCGCGCCCGCGAATCATCGCGATCACGTTATAAATCTCTTTTTGGTTCCAGTCCGATTCAACCGTGAGGTGCACTCGGGCGGGTCCCGGGCCGATGTGATACGTAATCGGCAGAGCGCCACGCCAACTCGCGGGCGCGACCGGTCCGGCCAAAGCGGCAAGCAGCGGCTGCGCATCCGCGTAAGAAATCGGCAGCACGGGAATTTTGGCCAGCGTTTTGGCCTCTTCTCGCGAAATCCGCGGCGCATCGCGGGTCGCACCGATTCCAGGCGTCAAAGGGTCGCCGGGAGCGACCGGCAAATCCAAAACCGACCCTCGTTGCACTCCATCGGGCGGACGATGGGCTCCCTTGGGATAAACATCGCCCTCGGCGTAACCATCATCGCCCGGATCGGAGTAGATAAGGCACCCAATGGCGCCGTGCTCGGCGGCGAGCTTCGGCTTCAAGCCTCGCCAGCCGCCGCCGTAACGCGTGATCACAATTTTATCTTTGACGCTGATTCCATGCCGCTCCAGCTCCCGATAATCGTCCGGCATCCCGGTATTCACATAAACCAATTCGCCCGTCACATCTCCGTCCGCTCCGAATGCGACACAAGGCGGCAGCACGGTTTTATCACTGGAAGTTCGGTCTCCCGCCACCGCCGGCTCGGACAAGCGAGCCTTGAAATATTTCGGCTGAACCATCTCCAGCCCAATTTTCCGTGGCGTGGGATAGAGCACATAAAAAGTCTCAATATGGGCCTCCCAGCCCCACTCCCTGAACTGATCCAAAATAAATTCGGCGTTCTTCTTATCGTGCGGCGAACCGACGTGATTCGGCGCGCTGGACATACGCTCCAGCCAGGAGCGCTGTTCGGACGCACTGAGGAACGAATCATATTTCTTTTCGAGCGCTTCCTCATCCGCAGCGCCCTGCGAAGTAAAGCCGAGCAGCGGTGTGGCCAGGGCCGAGTTTGGCGCCGTAAAGAAAAGAAGCGACGCGACGATTGAGTAAAAGAATAGCGAGCAGCGGCTGATCTGAAGGAAAGATTTCACAGTTCTCCGGAAAGGATGCAGAACAGCGCTCGCTAGTCAAAGCTTCCCGCGCGCAGGGTGATATGAGTCACTGCCAATGGAAGAAGCAAATTCGTAGTTGGGGCGAGAGTTCTTAGCCGTAACCATGCAGTAGAGCTTTGTTTTTGAGAGGTTTTTCATCGAATTATTTCACGGCAAGGCTGGTTGATTTTCTACTGCATTGCAGTTGGGAAAAGCAGATAGGAGTTTGTCCCAAAGCCGGCACCACCAGTCTCTTTCTTTGGGCGGAACGGCCAATCTGATCGTAGTTTTTCCTTGGGCGTGGCTGATTACACCGGCGGTGACAAAAATCCAAAAGCGCAGGGTTCCGATAGTTACAGCGTCCAGCCAGCCGAGCTTGCGCTCAAAGAGCACAATGAGGTTGTGAGCCAAAACACCCAGGCTCAACGCCGCCTCGGTTCCCCAGAAATCTTTGCAGACCAAATCTGGCAGTCCGTAACCAGCATTCAACTCCTTGATGATATTCTCGCAGGCCGCACGCCCATTGTACTCTCTCCAGACGGCCAGAGGTTTTTCCGCCAGCGATAAATTGGTCACCAATCCCTGGTAGCGATAGCCCGGACAGTCAAAGAGCATTTTGCCTCCGGATCGACCGGACTGGCCGGTCCGATGCCGAATCACGATCAACCGTGCGCTGGCCGGCCAACCGTCCTCCTGATGATCCAGTTCGGCCACTTCGGTGCCATCGATTTCAGTCGCCTGCCAAGCCGTTTCCTTTTTGATGAGGCGCTGCAAGGGTTGGGTTAATCGCGCCGCGACCACGAATTTAAGTTTGAGCGTTTCCCAGAGCATGAACAGGGCTCCGGCACAAAAGCCTGAATCGGCTCGCACGACCCGCAAATGAATATGCCGGGGCAGGTTCTCCCACAAATCCAGAAAGAAGCTTTGGACATTGTTGGCGCAGGCGCTGTTGCCGGGGCGCAACCAAAAGCTGGCCACTACCCGCACTTCGCTCAACACGGCCAGGAGCGGATGCAGGCAGGGCTTGGTGCCGACCCGCGTGTAACCCACTTCCACCCCTTCTTGATGTCCATCCTCGTGCAACAATCGGGTGGAATCCAAATCCAGAGCGTAGCCTCCCGGACGGCTGGGCAAGCGGTCCAGACACCAGCCGAACAATCGGCGAAAACAACTCAGATTGCGCCCGGCGCTCGAGAAGCCTTGAAAAAAGCGGGTCAAGACAGACTGACTGGCCACGCGTTTGATCCCGACCATCTCCGGCACCATCGGGTCGCGCCGCAGATAGGCCACCTGCGTCAGCTTTTTGGCCCCGCAGAGCAGCCCTTGCATGAATCCGAGCGCCTTGCCCACGGGCTGAAGGTTATTATTGGATTTGGGCAAGGGGTGCGGCAGAGACTCTTCCAGCAAGGGAATCCAGCCGCTACCATGCGCATACGACCAGAACGTTGCCGTCCCGGCATGCGGGCTAAGTTTCTGATCTGTAAACTCGATTTGAATGGACTTGCCGGCGCTTTCGAATTGAATTTTCGAGGCCACCGTTTGGTGAGTCGGGCGTGTGCCCGCAATTTGATTGCTTTTCTTCACAAAAAACAATCAACACACAAACGGTGGCTCTAGTCCAACTGCATGGTTACGGCTTAGCCTTCAGGACTGATCAACCCCGTGCGAATCGCATAGCGCACCAAGCCGGCTATGTCATGGATGTTGAGTTCCTTCATCAGCATCGTTCGATGCATTTCCACGGTCTTGATGCTTAAACACAGGTTCGCCGCGATTTCCTTCGAAGTGCTGCCTTGCGCGATTAGTCGCAGCACTTCGCGCTGCCGCGGCGTCAGACGTTCGAACGGTGGTGACTTTTCCGCCAGGCGGCTCTTATAATCTTCAATAACCCTTTTTGAAACGGTGGGGGTCAGATAAATTTCCCCCTTGGTCACGGTCCTCAGCGCAAATTCCAGTTCGGCGGGAGTGGAATTTTTGAGAACGTAACCTTTGGCGCCGGCATTTAGCGCGCTGGCCACATACTCTTCGTTCGCCAGGACGGAGACGATGATTACATGGATTTTCGGATGGTTCTTTGTAATGAGCCTCGTTGCCTCGATCCCATTCAGGCCGGGCATCGCCACGTCCATGAGAACCACATCCGGGTTATGAATCCCCACCGCATCAACGGCCGACCTGCCGTCCTCGCATTCCGCCACCACCGTGACTCCCTCCACGGCTCGCAGGAGCGAACTAATGCCCGCCCGCACCAGCGCGTGGTCATCTGCCAGCAAAATCCGAAGAGGTGTCACGTGGTTTTAACGGGAACCTGAACGATGACCGCGGTTCCGTTACCGCGTGCGGAATCTATCGTCATATTCCCTCCCAGAAGGGACGCTCTTTCTTCCATGCTAAAGATTCCGAAACTTTTCCCTTGCTGGCGGACGGCCCCGGGATCGAAACCGATTCCGTCATCCTTGATCAGGAGATTCACACCCTTCTCGCTGGCGTGAAGTTCAACTCGAACATTCCTCGCTTTCGCGTGACGGGCGACGTTCGTGAGCGCTTCCTGGACGATCCGGTAGCAGGCAATCTCCAGGTCCGCGTTACTGGGCAAAGCATAGTCATCCGCCGACACTTCTGCTTTGATCCCGACTCGTTGGGCGATTCGATCCACTTGCCAGCGGATGGCGGCCGGCAAGCCGACATGATCCAACATGGACGGGCGCAGATCCAGAGAGAGGTCCCGGACCTGGCCGAGCACCTCGTTCAAAATCATGATGCCGTCTTCAAAAGACTGGTTTCGCTGCGGTTCTTTGCCGGCGGCGGCACTGCGAAAGTTGAGAGATGCGGCGGTCAAAGACTGCCCGATCTCATCGTGCAATTCTTTCGCGATGAACCTTCGCTCGCTTTCCTGCAGATCGATCAAATGCGCGGAGAGCTTGTGCAAACGAACATTTGCCTCGCGCAGCTCATCCGCTGCCTGTTTCCGTTCGTTGGCCCGCGCGCTCTCGATCTCGCGTTGTTGTTGGAGCCGCCTGATGTGTTGACGAAGTTTGCTACGTGAAACGTGCCAGGCGGCGAAGCAGGCCAGGGCAATCGACGAGCACAGAAAGACGAACCGGAACCACGCGGTCTGCCAGAAATAAGGTTCCACCACCAGGTTGAGCGTATTGTTTTCGGGGCTCCAGACCCCGTCATTATTTGCCGCCACGACGGAAAGAACGTACTGGCCCGGGGGAAGCCAGCCCAGGACGATTAAACGTGACCGCTGTTTTCCTCCGGAAATAACGTTCCTTCCATGCAGGAGCCGATACTCGAGCTGGACTTTCTCCGATCCAGCGTAACATAAAGCGGCGGTATAAACTTCGATCTGCCCGTTTCCAGCAGGAATGCGTATGAAATTCGTCTCGGAGGCAAAGCTTTTGTGGCCGCTCTTGGCATCGATATAACTCACACTTTCAAAATGAATCCGAGGCGAGTTGGTGTTTACCGGAACGAGCGCCGGGTTCACGACTCCCAAACCCTTGGTCGTGGCGAAATAGAGTTTACCCTGCCTGTCCTTCAAAGCCGTTGATTGAAAGCCGCCGGCACATTCGATCGACCCGAGACCATCGCCTCGATCGAAGACCTGGCAGGTCAGTCTGCTTTGCTTCCGGTCGGCGGCGTCTTCCAAATCCTTCCGGTCGGCGCGGATGACCCCGCGGTCTGATCCGAACCACCAGGAACCCGCGTTATCTTCAACAATAGAGGCGATGTTTCGCGTAGGGAGGCCCTCGCGCTCGGTAAGCAACGCATCCGAATCACCACGCCGCCGCAACAATCCCAGCCCATAAGCCCCGATCCACATCGTTCCGTCTGGTTCCGGGTGAAGGCAAGACGTCCTCGCGATGCTTTTGCGATTCATTTTTACCTCGGTCCATGAATCGCCTTCATATCTGAAGACTCCTTCCGCGGTCCCGGCCCATATTGAGTGGTCATGCAGGCTTTCCGCGAAACAGCGCACTCCGGGCGGGGCGCGCTTCTGCGGTGCAAACGTTCCGTTGGCAAAAACGGATACAGTTTCGTCGCCGCCGATCCAAATCTGCCCGTTGGAATCTTCAAAAAGGGCCGCACTAAGGGATCCTCCGGTGAAACTCGCAGGAATCACGTGCCTCATGCCCTCCCGCATAATTTGAATCCCCTCCCCATACGTGCCCAACCAGATGTTTTCCTGACGATCGCGCAGCAAACATTGAACATAAGGGCCAAATCTTCCGCCATCGCTCGCCACGATCGGGGAAATGCGCTTCCCTTCGAGCCGCGCCATGCCTTTCCCGAAAGTGCCGACAAGAATCCCGCCAGACTTTTCCTCAACCAAAGCCTTAATGGCTCGCTCCGGAAGGCCGTCCTCCAAATCGTAATTTACGAAAGTACGTTTTCTAAACCGCAGCAACCCTCCTCCGCTGCTCCCGACCCACAGGTTATGTTCAAGGTCTTCAAACGCAAATCGGATTGAGTCACAGGTAAGTCCATGCGTCGAGGTGTAATGAAGGATGTCGCCGTGGCAGCAGATTCCGAACAATCCGTAATTTGAAGTGTTCAACCAGACAGTCCCCTCGCGGTCTTCATCTATTCCCCAGAGGTTCGATAGAATACACCCCTCCGGCACGTTCCTTTCGGATTGGATTTTTCCGTCGGCAATACGCAGCAGCTTTCCGTCGCCGAAAACGAGCAGACTCCCGTCAACGCCGAGGCCAGCCGCCTGGAAACCGTTGGTTATTTTTTCAGCGAGCGGCGAGGGCTCCCAATTTGTGCCGTTCCACTTTCCAAAGAAGTGATCCTGCGCGACCCAGATCTCTCCCCCCGCGCCAACACACCCGAAGTAACCAGCTCTTTTTTTTCCGGGAGGTTCAGGCAATTCTTTCAGTTCATCGCAGTCGGCACGAATCACCTTCCCATTGAAACTTGTGATGCAGATGACTCCTGCATTTTCCGAAAAGGTTCGGGCATAATCACCTGTCCACTCGCTCCTTTTCCGCACCGTGGTCCAGCGATAAGGCTCGCTCACGACCAAACCATTAAGGGTGCTTATCCAAAGCCGGTGCCATGAATCCAAGTGCAGATTGACAATCCCGGAACTGGGCAGTTGCGGTGTATTGGACGAATCGAATACGGTGAATCTCATGCCATCGAATCGAACCAGCCCGGCAAAACTTCCGAACCACAGGTAGCCATCGGGCGTCTGCACCATGGCCGTCGCCGAACTGTCTGGCAGGCCCTGCTCCGTCTCCCACGAATCGACGATATATCTTGCGTCAGAAAAGAAGGGCGTGCCTCTCACGGGCAATAGCCATCCTGGGATTGCCCCGCCTGCGAACAGAAAGAGCAAAAGTGTTCGAAAAACGCGGGCTACCATGGCAGATCGGAGCGTATCATGCTGGGAAAGATGCGAAAAGGCCTCACGACGGGCGTCGGGAATATCGAGCGTTTAGCCGGGTCCCCGCCAATTTTGAATCCATCGTAAGCATCGTTCGTCCTTACAATCGTCTCTATATCGCTCGCACTGGCAATTCATTTTTGGAAGCTATCAAGCTCGCGTAAGTTCTTATGTTTCGGCGGTTTCCACCATACGGGGCTTCTCCTCTGAATTCTACGGGTTTCGCACCGTATTGCACCCCTGCCTCCCAGAACGAATACTAAATCATCCCGGAACGGACACAAGAGCATGGCCCGCATACTCCTCATTGATGATGATCCCTCCATTCGGACCGTGCTTCGTTGCTGGCTCGAAAAGAAAGGTCACGACATCGACGAGGCAGAGAACGGGGAAGAAGGCCTCAGTCAATTCCGATCCGTCGGTGCCGACCTCGTCATAACGGACCTGTTCATGCCGGAGAGGGAAGGCTTGGAGACAACCCTTCACCTTCGTCGCATGGAGAACGCCCCCGAAGTGATTGTTATTTCCGGCCACCCATCTTACGCCAAAATCTTCCTGCAAACCGCCAAAAGGCTGGGAGCCAGGACTGTTCTGTCGAAGCCCTTTTCTCCAGAGGAAATCATCGAGGCTGTGAACGATGCTCTTGCCAAGAGAAAATAAACCGCCCCTCGTGAATGATCGAAAAACTGCCTTCCCAGTTACCGACAATTGTTCCCCTGATTCTCGGTTCCGCCGCTTTCACAGCTCTTTTGGTTTTGTTCCTGGTCCTTCGAATATAGATCTGCTCCCATTTACGACCTGACATTTGGAACACCTCCTTTTCTGGAGCTCGGGGTCGAGTTTTGCGAGTCCCTCTCCCATTTCGGACCATTTCGGGCAGCGGGTAAACCCTTGCGAATTATTTCAGCCACCGGAAACTTCCCCGGGGATGCGCGTCTGACCTGGCCGACGTGTGTGAACCGGGCGCGGCCGGCCAGCACTTGGCGCAGCGGCGGGAACTGCATTGGGCGTAGCGGCCCGGTGCGGTCGCGGGCGAAGTTGTCGTAGCGATTGCAAATTTCGCTCAGGGTCGTTGGTGGGAGCACGTTGACCCAGATGACGAAGGAGCTCCCTCTGGTGGAACAGAAAAAATGCCACAAGGTAATAACGTGGCGAAAAACGCTCAGGCCCACGAAGCTGCAAGACAACTGGGGATTGCAGACAACCCGGACAGGGTGCGTGACCTTCATGACCTAGTCACTGGAAAAGGTCTTCAGACAGTCAAGGAAATTGTCGAGTTTGCCCGTTGTAATGGATTTTAAAGAAATGCATGAAGAATATAAATTTTGAAAGTTACGTTTCTTTAATGGAAGGATTACATGTTTCATTCGTGACAACGACTTTTGCCGGGATCTATATCGGTATTGGACCGGTGCGGTCGCACTCCGAGTTCGTGCGTAAAGTTACGCCGTTTATGGTTTGGTTACGAGCCTCAACGACACTCGTCCGTGATAGAAGGAAAATATTTGAAACCGCATTCCCATCCTTCGAAGATTTAACCGTTATTGAAGGCGCTATACTTAATAGGACTGTTGGCCGGGCGGGGATTGATTTCACCAACAATTCCCTCCGCTTGTTAGTAGGTGATATACTGCTCAGTGTTTTTCCCGGAACGAAGTCCTCAGAACTTTCGTGGATGTTATTCGACGATCGCTTAACGCCACCTTCTGTAATTGTCGCTTTCGCCGATTCCTTGGAATTCAAAGCTGCCGATCGCGACATTAGCTATCCTCAATGATAAATCATCGTCGAGCTAAGTTATGGAGCATCACTACTGAGGCTAATGGGTAATGTCGGAATCATTTATAGTATCCGTCAGATCGTCCCTCTGCGAGACGTGGTATAATATGCCGCGCTTTCGTTTATTTCCGGACACGCCTCTATCTATCTATTACCATGACGGCTTGCAACAAACGTTTGTCGTCATTTCGCGTTTATCGAAGCTGAGTGCGGCGGGGACTCTGTCCTTGCGGAATAGGGGTTTGCTTGGATGGAACCCGAGCGCAATTATATTGGCAAGCGACAGGTATGGGGAAGTGATATTCCCATTGGCATTACCGCCCCTGAGCGTCGCCAGCACGTCTATGTTATCGGCCAGACAGGTGTGGGCAAATCCACTTTACTCCGCAACCTCATTTTACGGATATCGAAGCTGGGCGGGGAGTCGCTGTCATCGATCCGCACGGAGACCTGACGATATTCTTGATCATATACCAGCCTGGAGAACCAAGATGCCGTATATTTCGATCCCGCGGCTTGAATACGTGCTATACGCCACGCTCGCAGCTCTCATTCAATGCGAAAACTCGAGTCTGCTCGGTGTCTCACGAATGCTCCATGATGATCGATATCGCGCCTGGGTGGTCAAACAGGTCAAAGATCCGATGGTGCGATCATTTTGGGTGGACGAATTTGCCCGATATGACCGCAATTTCCGCCAAGAGGTCATTGGACCGATACAGAATAAGGTGGGGCAGATATTCCTCGCGCCGGCTCTCCGGAACGTCCTTGGCCAGGTGAGCACGAAGATAAACTTTCGGTTTATGATGGATACCGGCCGAATATTTCTCGCAAAATTGAGCAAGGGACTCATCGGGGAAACTCACAGCAGCCTTTTGGGTTCGCTCCTTGTCACCGGTTTTGAACTCGCCGCCCTATCCCGCGCCGACGTTCCAGCAGAAAAGCGCTCTGATTTCTTTTTGTATGTCGATGAGTTTCAGCACTGCGCCACGGAATCGTTTGCAAGTATCCTCTCGGAAGCCAGAAAATACCGGCTATCGCTCACCCTGGCCCACCAATACATGAGCCAAATATCAGAACAGCTTCGGGATGCGGTCTTCGGTAATGTAGGAAACCTCCTCTAAAAAGAGAGCCGCTAACCGTGGAGGTTACCCGGAAGGATTTTGAACCAGCCGTCACCCTCCGCTTGCATGACGACTTCGGGGTAATGTTTCATTACCATTTTGGGAGAGTTGCCCATTTCCAAGGAAACCCGGGGAACATTCCTGATCTGTGCCGTCCGGTAGCTTCCATATGAGTGCCGCAATGCGATG
>DASYTB010000373.1:0-7024 GCA_036002705.1 Verrucomicrobiia bacterium | reverse complement strand
CAACAACGCAAGGCCCAGACCATCGCGGATGTTTTGGGCGAAGAGGGCTTCACGAGCAATCTGAGCAAAGCGGATTTGGAATACCTTTTTTCGGAGGAGTGATTAACTGGGGCGCATGGTTTTATAGTCCGAGCACTGTGCTGTCGGCGAGGCCCGGATGGCGCTCTTTAACTTTCCCGCCAAAACCTTGGCGAACGGCTCCGATTATATATCGGCGGGAGATCCGTTCTGGGTTCGCTTCTCCTGATTTGCCGTCATCAGGAAAAATTCGCCTCAATGAGTTGCACCCGCTTCTCACAGGGTTATCATGAAGTTGGAATATGACGGTGGTAATCATGAAGTTGACGGTGGTGCTGAGTCTGGGAATTCTCATTCTGTGCCTCTTGTAACGTGGCGCAGTTTCGTTATTTGCGGGATCCGTTGTTTATGGCGGGGAGCGGCGCTTACGCTCTAAATCGTTTCCTTCTCAAACCCAACTTCCATTCGCCTTTTCTGCACAACTGGTTCAACGACCTGCTTTTGGTGCCGTGCGCCATCCCCGTCGTCCTTTGGCTGTTTCGCATTTTTGATTTGCGTCTCTCGGACGACGCTCCTGCCGCCTTCGACCTCATTTGGATTCTGACCGTCTGGTCGCTTCTCTTCGAATGGGTCGGCCCGAGGTTTGTCCGGTCTTCCGTGGCGGATTGGCGGGATGTGGTCATGTACTGGGTCGGGGGTGTGGCGGCGTGGTTGTTTTGGCGATGGCAGTCGCGCCGGCGCGCCGTGTATCATGAGCTTTGATCCTCTCGCGCGCCACTATTCGTGGATGGAGTGGATTCTCGCCGGTCAGAGATTGCAAAGTTGTCGCACGGCATTTCTAAACGAAGCTGCCTCCTGCCAATCCGCTCTGCTGGTTGGCGAAGGACATGGACGCTTTCTTGCCGAACTGCGCCGTGCCGCGCCAGCCGCTTCGATCTGTTGCGTCGAACAAAGCGCGGAAATGATTCGCGTCACAAAACGCCGATTGAAGCGATCGGGGCTTGCGGAAGAAAAGACCGGTTTCATCAATGTTTCCATCCAGGAGTTTGAGGCCAATAGGCCATTTGATCTTGTTGCCACCCACTTTTTCCTGGATTGCCTCGATAGATCGCAACTGGAGATTGTGACGCAAAAACTCGTGGCGGCGTTGAAGCCGGCCGGTCAGTGGATCATTTCCGACTTCCAGGTGCCGGAGAAGGGTTGGCGGGCGTTTCGCGCCCGCTGCGTGCTTTCGCTCGCTTATGGATTCTTTCGCGTTGCAACCAAACTTCCGGCAAGAAAGCTAGTGCCCCCTCAGCCGTTCCTTCTCCAAAAAGGCCTTCGCCTGAAAATGAGACGCCAGTTCAATTTCGATTTGCTCTACGCGGAGCTATGGAAAAAACCGGCTCAGTAGTCATAAAGACCGCTGTCCTTGCTGTATCCACCTCCGCCGCCATAGCCGCCCATTTCGTCCTCCTCATCTCCGAGCATCCCCCCCATTAAATCGCCCATGTCCTCTTCGATCTTTTCCGGGTCCTCGCCTTTTTCCAGCCGCTTGATCGCTTCATCCATCTCCTTCGGGACGGTTCCGGCGGGCATCACATCCTTCATCTTTTTCATAATGTGCGCCATGTGCCGCGGATTGTTCTCGTCGAGGTGCTCCATGTCGCGCTCAAGTTCATTCATCACCTGCGCCACCTTCGGATCATCGAGATCAGGCATGGGCGGTTCGCCTTCCGCTCCTTCCGGCCCGGTCGCTGCCGGTTCCTTGATTCCCTTGGTCATGGCAAAACGGCTCATCTGTTTCTCCAACCTGGTATTTCCACACTTCGGGCACTTCGGTGAATGTGTCGGATTCACTCGCTTTGACAAAAAGCTGTAAATCTTCCGGCATTTCCCACAAGCAAACTCGTAAATCGGCATGGCGAACAAATTAGAAAGCCTTTGAGTTTTAGCAAGTGCGACGCTCGACCAGAAGGGTTATTTTCGCGCGCAGGCTTTTCCACTTGTTTACCGCCGCAACTCGAAACAGAATGGAACTGTGTTAAAAAACACGGTCACTGTTGCTGATATTGCGGAGCGCGTGCGGAATATTCCTGATTTTCCAAAGCCCGGAATTCAATTCAAGGACATTACTCCAGTGCTTGGGGACGCGAGGCTTTTTGCGGGCTCCATCGATTTGCTCACGCACAATCATGCCCCGGGCAGTGTCGATACGGTGGTGGGAATTGACGCTCGGGGATTTATCTTTGCCGCAGCCGCCGCGCTCAAGCTCCAGACAGGTTTTGTTCCAATCCGCAAAAAGGGGAAGCTGCCCTACACGACCCACGAGGCCTCTTACGAGTTGGAGTACGGATCGAACACAGTGGCCATTCACGTGGATGCGCTGCATCCCGGCAGCAGGGTGCTCCTGGTTGACGACTTGCTTGCGACTGGAGGAACGGCGGGAGCGGCGATTGAATTGCTGCAAAAAATAGGCGCGAACATCATTGAAGCATCGTTTTTGATCGAATTAGGCTTTTTGAATGGTCGCGAAAAGTTGCGCGGTGTTCCGGCCCGTTCCTTAATTCAGTACTAAGCGAGTTGCCCTCATCTTGATCCTGCCCCAGCAAGCAAAACCCAAGTGTCTTTTCCAGGAATTTTTTCGATTGTTCTCCCGGTCGGCAACTACGATTTGGCGGCAACGCTCACCAGCGGCCAGGCTTTTCGCTGGCGGCGAGTTGAGGATGGATGGGAGGGGGTCATTTTTGGCCGATGGGTGCGGTTCGTTCAGATTACTGAAGGGATTCGCGTTGAAGTCGTGCAAAGAGACGACGATTGGACGTGGCTCGAAGAATACCTACAAACCGGCGTTAAGATTGAGGAGATCACGGCGTCATTTCCGCGAGACGAGCATTTGGCGGCGGCTGCGCAGGCGTGCCTCGGGTTGCGCCTCTTAAGACAAGAGCCGTGGGAATGCCTGGCTTCCTTTATTCTATCGTCAACGAAGCAAATCGTACAAATCCAGCAGATCGTGGAGATGCTTTGCGAGCGCTTTGGCCAACCAGTTGCCGTTCCACCGGGACACCCGGTTGCCTGGAGCTTCCCTTCCGCGCAACGATTGGCGACACTTTCAGAAGAGCGTCTGCGCTGCTGCAAAATGGGCTTTCGCGCTCCTTACCTGAGCAAGAGCGCAAAGATGATTGCCGGCGGGGAATTGGATTTGAGCGGAATCGCGGCTTTGAACGTGGAGGACGCCCGGCGCGAATTGCTCCGTCTCCCGGGGGTGGGACGAAAGATAGCGGATTGCGCACTCCTTTTCGCTTACGGGTTTCAGCAGGCCTTTCCGGTGGATGTCTGGGTGCTCAAAGCCTTGCGCACGCTCTATTTTCCGCGCCGTCCGCCGAGCGCACGGCGGTTGCTTGATTTTACCCAAACCTATTTTGGCCCCAACGCTGGATACGCCCAGCAGTATCTGTTTCACTATATGCGAACACATGTTGGACGGAAGGAAGGCCGCGCGAGCCTCCCGCGTAAATGACCGCAAGGATGAAAAAAATCGAAGTCCTTTTCTCGCCCGCCGAATTCGAAGCACTGCCCAGGCGCAATCTGAGCCAATCGATCTGCATCGTTTTCGATATACTCAGAGCGACGTCAACCATGATCACGGCCCTGGCCAACGGAGCGGCGGCGGTCATTCCGGTGGCGAGCATTGAGGAAGCGCTGGCCTACGCCCGGCCCGACGTGCTGCTCGCCGGCGAACGCGAAGGATTTCGAATCACCTCTCGATTAACCGGCAGTGTGGATTTCGATCTGGGCAACTCACCTCGTGAGTTCACCAGGGAAAGAGTGGCGTCAAAAACGATCGTCATGACGACAACGAACGGAACGAGGGCATTGCAGGCTTGCCGCGGAGCGTCAGAAACACTAGCGGGCAGTTTTCTGAACCTCGGCGCGGTCGCCCGCCGAATTCGCGAGAGAAATCCGGACGAGCTACTTCTGGTCTGCAGCGGCACAAACGACGAGGCGGCACTCGAAGATGCTCTCGCCGCAGGGGGCCTCGCCGAGCTGCTCTGGCCGGTCTTTGGCGACGCCCATGTTGCCGACTCAGCCAGAATTGCACGCACGCTTTTTCAGCAGGCGCGGTCTGATCTGCCTGGAGCTTTAAGCCAGGCGCGTAACGGCCAAAGGCTTCTCGGCATTGCGGAGCTGCGCGACGATGTCACTTATTGTTTGCAGCGGGACATCGTTGATTTGAATGCGCACTTGGAGGTCGAAACGCTCCGAAGGGGCGTTGCGCTGCGAATCGCTCGTTAGGACGAAAACGCAAAAGTCTCCCTGCGGCCTGCGTTAATTTCACTAAACGCTTGCCGCCAAAGCGAACAATGATCATTCAGTCGCCGGCGAGTGTTTCGAAGCGATGACCAAGGCCAGCCTGCAAATGGCCAGAGGATAATTTTCCGCCAGTACTTCGGTGCTCGTGCTCGGGCCATTATCGAACCTCGCAAAAAAAGTGGGGCGGCGCGAGCGCGTTTGGCCGGTTTCAATCGGAAATCCGTAGAGGGACTTCAAACGATTGCGGAGCTTCTCCGCTGCGGAATTATCCGTGGAATACGGCATGGTTTCTCCGGCGGCGGCAAAAAAATTCTCGTGAATGAGAGTGTCCAGCTCGGCTCCAGCCGAGGCTTTGTAGGGGTTCAGCCCCGAAAGGCAGGCCGGGCGGTCAAGGGCCTTCCCCGATTTTCCAGAATCGTTAGTTCTGCCAACGTATTTGTCGAACAGAGCGGTCCGTACGAGGTTTAGCAATCTTTGTGCGGCCATATACCTGCGGAGAACGTGCAGCTAGATACGTTCCAATTCTGTCCGGGTCAAGAATGAAATCAATGAAAATGCGATCTATCGTCTATCGATCTATGCAGGAATCGTTTGGCCGACGCGGCAGGTTTCTGGTAGGCTCCTGGCAACCATGATGGTCCTGGACGAGGCGCCGCCGAGTCAGCAACACTCTCAGACGAGGGAAGCGATCGAGCTTTCCGTCGTAATCCCATGCTTGAACGAAGCGGATACAATTGGTGTGTGTTTGACGAAAGCACTTCGGAGCATTGGTGAGGCGGGTATTCAAGCCGAAGTCATTGTCGCGGATAACGGTAGCACGGATGGCTCCATCGAAATCGCCGCGCGTCTCGGTGCGCGGGTGGTTCCAGTAAAAAAGAAGGGCTACGGCAACGCCCTCATGGGAGGAATCGAGGCTGCTCGTGGCGAATATATCATCATGGGGGATGCGGACGATAGTTACGATTTTCTGGATGTCCCGCGCTTCGTCCAAAAGCTTCGCGAAGGTTTTGATTTAGTCCAGGGATGCCGACTGCCAGCCGGGGGCGGCAAGGTACTGCCGGGCGCCATGCCATTTTTGCACCGCTGGTGGGGAAACCCAATGTTTACGGTCCTGTCGCGGTGGTGGTTTCGTTCGCCCGTGCATGACATTTATTCAGGGTTTCGCGGTTTCACCAAGGCGCTCTATTACCGGCTTCAGCAACGCTGCACCGGAATGGAATTCGCCACCGAGATGATCATCAAGGCGAGTCTCTATCGCGCCAAAATCGCTGAAATTCCGATCACGCTGCATCGGGATGGACGAAAATCGCATGCGCCCCACTTAAAAACGTTTCGGGACGGTTGGAGAACGCTCCGCTTCTTCATGCTCTTTAGCCCGCGCTGGCTTTTTCTGATGCCGGGACTGGCCATGAGCGCATTGGGGCTTTTGGGATATGCCTTGGCGTTGCCCGGAGTGACCATCGGGCGAATTACCTTCGATGCGCACACACTGTTGTTCGCGAGCATGGGAATTATGTGCGGATACGAGGCGATTGTCTTTGCGCTCTTCACGCGCACTTACGGGGTGGCGGAAGGTCTGATGCCGGAAGACCCGCGCCTGACAAAATTCTTTAAGATCGTCACTTTGGAGCGAGGACTTATCGGGGCGGCGATCGCGATTTTTCTCGGACTGACGCTGTTGGGCCTCGCGGTGAACCAATGGCGCCTGGCGCACTTTGGCCGACTGGATTACGCGCACACGATGCGCTACGTGATTCCAGGCGCGACGCTAACAACGATTGGTCTGCAAACCTTCTTTTCCTCCTTTTTCCTCAGCATCATGGGAATGCGCCGCCAATGAGCACGCAGGCACCGCTCTATAATAATCCGGAATTTGACCAATACGCGGAGGATTATGATGCCGCGCTGGCGAAGGGGCTCTCTGTTTCCGGTGAATCCAAGGATTATTTCGCGGAGGGGCGGGCGAAATGGCTTGGGCAGTGTTTGCAACGATTGCGCGTCGAGCCAGATACAATTCTGGATTTCGGCTGCGGAACTGGATCAGCGACGCCCTATCTTCTAAAGCTGACCGGGGCCAAAAAATTGGTTGGCGTCGAAGTCTCACTGCAATCAATCAAGGTCGCCGAGCGAATTCACGGCGCGCCGAATGTTCAGTTCAAGTTGAGTTCCGAATATCAGCCGAACGGCGAAATCGCGCTCGCGTTTTGCAACGGAGTGTTCCACCACATCCCACTGAGCGAACGTCCGGGTGCAGTGAAATACGTTTTCGACTCGTTGCGGCCCGGCGGCTTTTTTGCTTTGTGGGAAAACAATCCCTGGAATCCAGGAACCCGTTATGTCATGAGCCGGATTCCTTTCGATAAAGACGCGATCACGCTCTCGTTCCTGGAAACGAAACGCCTGCTGCGTTCTGCCGGGTTCGGGATTGAGCGAACCGATTTTCTCTTTATCTTTCCGCGTTCGCTCAGCGTTTTGCGTCCTTTCGAAGGACTCGTTCGGGGACTTCCGGTTGGCGCTCAATATCAGGTGCTCGCCCGAAAACCGCCCGGCTAATCATTCGCGGGCCTTGGTTTCTTCGGAGCGGCTTTGGTCCCGCCTGAACCTTTCTTGTCCAAGGCAAATCGCCCGGGTCCCGCCAGGAATATCACGGTAAAACCTGCGAGATAAAGATAAGCAAGTTCTCCGCTGCCCGACCCCGAGAGTTTGAGCTTAT